>JAHDBS010000231.1:1656-7069 GCA_020630225.1 Anaerolineales bacterium
GTGCGCAGCAGTTTCATTGCCGCTCCCTGTCACATTGAGCCAGATCACACGATTAGGCCCAAGGACCCGCAATGAATCCATGCCTTTGGGAGAGATGTTGACCCGGCTGTCTGCCGTTGCTGTGCCTACAAAAAAGATTTTTTGCGCAGCAATTAGCTCTTGTTCACGCTGCTCGATTTTTGAATATTTAGTGCCCATTTTGCCTCCTGAAAACGTTAGCGGGTCTGGTTTCAATGCTACCAGACTGGAAACAATGCTTTGCAAACGCATTACAAACGGCTCACGCACCAATTACGCGAACTGACCATCGCCTGCGGATAATTTACGCCCTACTAACGCTAGTGCCACAATCAACCCCAGGCCAATCCAGCTAATGTCTGGTCTGCCGCCGGTCATCATAAATGCCCCGACAGCCGGGAAGCCATATACCACTGCATAAACACCAACAATCCAGTTGCGGGCAGTTTGTGACATCAAACTAGCCGCCACTATGAGTAAGATCCCGCCAGTTACCCACCCCATTGACCCTAGTTGATAGGTAGAGCGCACAAAACTCATGTCCGCAGCATTCAACGGCATGCCCGTAATTGCTGCATCTCCTACCAATCCGTGGTAAATCGCGATTGCAATTGCGCTAATTCCAGCTAACCGTAACGCCATGTTATTCATGTGATGTCTCCTTAATTGCAAAACCATACACTTATGTATGGAAAGCATACACAAGCGCACTCAAAGAGTCAATACAGTAGTGTATGGTAGACTAGCACTATGGACAGACTGTCAAAATCAGAATGGTTGGAACACGGCTTGACTACGCTAGCCAACGCTGGATTTACCGCGCTCAAAGCAGATACGCTGTGTAAAGCATTAGGCGTATCTCGGGGCAGTTTTTACTGGCACTTCAAAAATCTAGCCGATTTTCACACCACACTCTTGAATTACTGGCAAACGCAGCAAATAAACAACACAGTTGTCAACTTAGAATCTGGTGGCGCAACGCCAGAAGAAAAACTTACGCAGCTTTTCAAATTGTCTCTGCAAGGTCAGCCTGCACTGGAGCGCGCCATACGCTCTTGGGCAACACACAACGCCCAAGTGGCAGATGCGCTTAGGGATGCAGACGAAAAAAGCATGGGCTATATTGCGCAATTGCTTAGTGAAACTGGCCTCCCCGTTGAGATTGCACAGCAGCGCGCATTAGTCCTTTACCTTAGTTACATTGGCAATGTGGTCGCGGGTGAGCAGCTTATAAGACACGCGCCACATACGTTGGTAGACACCTTAATGGCATTGGCACTAGCCCCTCACACGCCATAAACACCAATACATGCCCCTAACGTTCACAAACCGTGACAAACAAAAAGCCTTGTATGCGGATGACCACTTACAAGGCTAGGACGTGCATTATTCATAGTTTTAGTCTAGGCGCATTTGAGGCCCAAACACCTGTCGTCTTTGGGCTACTTCACCCCAGACTGCAAAACGCTAAGCAGTATTAGTGCTGCGGCTGAGACTGGCGCGGAGTAGTGGTAAACAGACGCATCACCATTGTCACTAAGCCAATCAAGATGCCTGCAAAGACACAGATATATCCAACGCCAACTAACCCAAACTTGATGCTAGCGAAGCTGGAATAGACTAGCGCGATCCAATTTGGGAACGTTTGCGGCATGGCCAACATCACAAACGACACTAAGTTTTCCATCGCGTCCATCATTGCACCCAATGGGATCAGCGTGCTTGCGAGCGTAGTGACACGAAATGCCAAGCTTTCGGCGTGATAAGCGCGACGGACCAGCAGCGGCACCATCAAGCCCATGGTTGCCATCGTTAGCATGAACAGATAGTCAAACAACTGCGTTTGAACATAAATGTTGAAGGTGCCAGCCGTTTGCATGACCGCATACCATTCTTTGATCTGCGCCCCATCAAAGGCTGTTTGACCTACGAAGTAAGACACAGGAAATTGTGAGCGGGCATAAAAGCCATCCAAGACGATGTTGGTAGCGCGGAAAATCCCAAAGCTGAGTACAGCCAAGATGAAATGAACTGGTAATGACAATGAAGCGATGCGGGTTTTGAGTGCTGACATGATTAGTCTCCTAAGTTGATAAGAATTGCTGTACAATTCAATTTGTATTCTATGGAATTTATTTTATATTCCCTGGAATATAAATGTCAAGGCCAATTTAATAATTGGTAATTTAGGATTTGATCTATGCCAATTACCAAGAGTAGTGACATGATGCATCATGTCACTACTCTTGGTTCTTAGAAGAACGATTGTTGAAACAATAAAAGGATTTACGTTTGAGCAACAACACCCCACCTTCCATTTCTGGGCAACAGCTAGGCGCTGTTGGGACATGGCTAAGTATTGTGACGCAGCTTTACAACACGCGCATGCAAAAGCTACTGTCACACTTCGATGTCACCCTAACGCAGTTTGCTGTACTCAACTATTTGGCACGGCACCAAGGACAGCAGGCTACGATCTCAAGCATTGCTGCGGCCATAGAAGTCAATCAGCCTGGCGCGACGAAGATCGTCAAGAAATTTACTGACCTTGGATATGTTGAGGTCACGCGCGATGCAAACGATGCGCGCAAACGCTTTGTGGCAATTACAGGAAAGGGATTAGCGTTTATTGGGGAAGTGATGCAGTCAATGGGACCTGACTTCTCACAATGGTTTACGGACTGGGATCCTGAGGACTTAGCGCAGTTTATTGGACATCTTCAAAAGCTCGGCAGTTGGCTAGATGAAAATCGGCTTGATTAAGAGGGTACATCAGCGATGCAGCATGAACGAACCATTCGCCGGCTAATTGCAACCGATCTGGACGCGTTGCTCACAATCTATACGCACTTACACACCCAAGACGCACCTGCTACTGCAACGCGCCTAAACCAAGTTTGGCAACAAATTATGGCCGATCCGGCACAAATTTACGTTGGCGCCTTTGTTGACAATCAACTTGCTTCAGCGTGTCATGCAACGTTGATACCTAATCTAACCCGTGGCGCTAGACCTTATGCCTTGATTGAAAACGTTGTCACCCACCCTGACTTTAGACGTCAAGGGCTTTCAACCCAAACGCTGCAGGCTCTGATTGACATTTGCTGGGCGCAAGACTGCTACAAAATTATGCTACTGTCAGGTGCACAACGAGGGGCAGCCCATAACTTATATGCGGCCTTAGGATTTGATGGCAGCAGTAAACGTGGTTATATTCTCAAACCTAACACTTGAGATAGATATCAAAACGCGGCACGATCAACTCACTTGCTGCGCATTGCTACAAATGCGGTGCGCCAAGTGTGCAAAATCAACAGCGTAAACAGCACAACAAAACAAAGACTAGCCCCTTCCGCTGCCCACGGCGCAGAGCCTGACACGTAGGCCACGATAATTGAGAGTGCAGCAAGTCCGCAAAAAAATGAGCGCCAACGTGCCCTATCCAGAGCGTAGGCTACTGCCAACAAGCCCGACACTGCTGCAATTGCGCCCCACTTTAAATAGGTTGCCGTTGGCAGCTTCGCTAGCAAGGCTGCAGGCGATCCGTCTTGAGACAGCACCTCTGTAATGCCAAACAAGATCCAATTTTCGTTGTAATCAAATGGAACAATCAGAATGCTAATCACGACGCCTAGCCACATCCAACGCTTACCAGAGATCACCATTTGCAACGCCAGCAAAGCAAACACTCCAGCATAGGCGACCGGAAAGATCATATCTACACGGTGGCCTGCGTCCATCTTGGCGCGATTTTGAACTGCACTTTCTGTCTGTCCTGTCAGAAATGCGACATCGGCTTCAGTCTGAGCAAATTCAAATGCAATGAGTGGCGAGTTCCAGCCTGGCGAAAGCTCAGCCTGAAAGGGGAACAACACTAACATCCACAGCGTGAGCAATGCTGTCGCAATCCCAAACGCTGCAGTCAGAAGGGTAAGTTGTCGTTGAGAAAAGAGGAACAATGTGGAATTAAGCAGTGTGCAAGAGAATCAGAGCTGACCACTCAACAGTTACCAGCTCTGATTACTCCCAACTACAGTTGTTTAGTTGTCTAAGCTGAGGCTTCAGAACGTGATTTCAAGCCGTCGCTAAATTCTTGGAAGATTGGATTCAAATCTGGAATTTGCCCTTTGAAGAGTGGCAACAGTAAGCCGCCAAACTCCTCTTCGGTTGTAAACAGCGTACCACCATCTTCAGTAGCTGTAAGCGTATGCGTGCGTTCTGACTTGAACAGCCCTAACGGCATGCCGCCATTCAACACCATTTTATTTGGCTGGTCGACCAAGGTCACTTTAGCTGGAAAGGCTCGTTCTGGACTGAGCTTGGTATAAAAGCTCACTTTTTCACCCAGGTTGAGCGATCCTTCGACCCGCACCATGTTCGGGTCCCATTCAGAATATTTACTGGTGTCAACTAACACTGTCCAGACGTCTGCTGGCGCGGCATCAATTTTGACTTGTGCTTTGAAATGCATGGAGCCTCCCTCCTAACTTAGCGCTTGGCGAACATAATTTACCAAGGCCTCTTGATTGTAGTCTGCTGACGTAATCCGCATCGTACGGGTCTTTTTACCATCGCCCTCTAGCAGGCCATATGGGTCTTCAAAAGACGCACCGTCAAAGAAAATCAGCGAGACTTTCCCCTTGCCTAGTACGGTTTGAATGTGATTCTTCTTCGTCCCATACACTAAGCAATTCTTCCACTTAATACTTTCGTTGAACTCTGGACCCGTAGCGAGCACAGCTTCCCGAATCGCGTGGAACAGCGGCGCAGCGCTTTCGTCCAAGTCCGTTAAGTAGTCATTTACAACGTCGTTTTGAGATGGAGTGTAATTCATATTTCAAATTCTAAGCAAGTCTTAGCGGCTCTCATTGTAAGAAGCGGCCATCAGGTTGTCTTGCAATACAGATGTAATTTGAAAATACTCGACTGGAGTTAGTCCAGTCAACTCGCGGAACGCTCGGTTTAGATGAGGCTGGTCATAGTAGTCTCCAGCGCTCACATTGTCCAGAATGCGTGGATCATCACGCGTGGAGAAGTAACAAGCTTGCCCCAGAAAGCGATGCAAGTTCTGAATTTTACGTAGTTCTTTCTGACTGATGCCAAAAATCTGTTTGTAGTAGCGGCGCTTCTGCCGCGCGGAGTATTGTCGAAACCAAGGCGTTTCTTCCAGCGCATTGTCAAGGATCGAGTTTGGCAGTCGTGGTTGCTGGTGTTTTGAAACAAAGGAGCGTAGCTGATCTGAAAACGAGGGTAGTTCAGAGTCAGATGGAAACCAATTGGCAGGCATTACCGTATTGGCGGTGAGTTGTCCGGCCCAATATTGTTCAGCAAAACTTAGCGTCAGTCTTGCGCCCACCAAGGTGACATCCCCATGAAATTGCAGCTTGAATGCTGC
>JAHDBS010000232.1:0-2517 GCA_020630225.1 Anaerolineales bacterium
AACTGGCGGTTATACAACTCCGCGTACAAGCCGTCTTTCTCCAACAACTCTGCGTGTGAGCCTTGCTCCGCGATGCGTCCGTCTTCGATAACCAAAAGCACATCTGCATTACGAATAGTCGACAGCCGATGCGCAATCACAAACGCGGTGCGATCGGACAGGAGCTTTTCAAGTGCTTTTTGAATCAACGCCTCGGTGCGTGTGTCGACGCTAGACGTTGCTTCATCCAAGATCAGAATGCGTGGGTCAGCCAAAATAGCACGTGCAAACGAGATCAACTGGCGCTGGCCTTGTGACAGGTTACCACCGCGTTCACCAAGTTCTGTCGCATAGCCATCTTCTAGTTTTTCAATGAAAACATGCGCGTTGACCGCTTCGGCCGCTGCTCTCACTTCTTCATCGGTTGCATTCAGATTTCCATAGCGGATATTGTCTGCAATGGAGCCGCTAAACAAGAAATTGTCTTGCAACACAATCCCCATTTGGCGACGTAGATCAGACCGTTTTACATCGCGAATATCAATCCCATCAACTAAGACGCGACCTTGATCCACTTCATAAAACCGTCCAAGCAAATTGATAATCGTCGTTTTCCCAGCCCCAGTTGGGCCAACAATTGCCACCGTTTGGCCCGGCGCAATATTGATATCAATCTCTTTCAAGATTGGCTTATCCGGCTCGTAGGCAAAACTGACGCTTTCAAATGCAACCGCCCCACTCAGAATTGGCAACTGCTTCGGATCTACCGGATCTTCAATCGTGACAGGTTCGTCAACTAGGGAAAAGATGCGCTCCGCACTGGCAAAGGCAGCCTGCGCTGTGCCGTAAAACGTTGCCAAGACTTGCACTGGGCGAAAGAAGTTATTCACATACAGCAAGAAGGAAGAGATCAGACCAATGGTGATCTGATCATTTAGCACGCGCCAGCCACCGTAGCCCAGTACAATCGCAATGGACGAAGCACTTAGCATTTCCAAGGTTGGCATAATGGTGGCGGTGGCAGCTTCAGCCCGAATGTTGGCGTTGCGGTTGGCCTTGTTTCGCTCCGTGAAGCGCTCGCTGTTGAACTCCGTCCGGCTAAACGCCTGCGCAACTCGCACCCCGCTAATTTCTTCTTCTAGATTAGCCGACACATCACCAATTGTTTCGCGGGTTTCACGATAAGCCCGCCGCGCAAAGCGCGCTAACACTTGCAAGGCAATGATCATCGCCGGCAAGACCGCAGCAGTCGCCAAGGTCAGCCGCCAGTCGAGGAAGAACATCGTGATGAGAATCCCGATGAGCGAAAAGAAGCTCCCGAGCGAACGTGAGAGACCTTCGCCCATAAACTGTCCAACGCTTTCAGTATCGTTGACGAGGCGGCTCATCAAATCACCGGCGGCATTCTTGTCGAAGTAATTCATGTTCAAGCGCTGAATCGCCTTGAACAGATCATTACGAATGTCATACAACGTGTGCGCCGAGATCACCCCCAGCTTGAGCACTTGCCCCCGAAAGGCAAGGTATTGCATGACATAGACACCCAACAGCAGGAACATCATGCGCATTAGGCCAGAAGCATCTCGGACAGAAATGTAGTCATCAATCGCGCGACCAACTAAGTATGGGCCCACGCCTTGGGCAGTTGCGCCAAGCAAAATCCAGAACAGCAAGACATAAATAATGCCGCGGTATGGCTTCCAATATTGCGCTAAGCGGCGAAAAACAGCACTGGTGTTGTCAGCGCGTTCTTCGGAGGCGGCAACAATAGAATGTTCTGCGGAACGATAGCCAGAGTTACGGCGCGTATCACGTTGATTTTGTCGTCGATCAGCCATTGTTCACCTCACGCGTATCTTCAATGAGTTGTGAGTCGACAATTTCACCGTACAGCGGGCTTGTTGCCAGCAGGTCGTCGTGCGTTCCAAGCGCAGAGATTTTGCCTTGGTCTAGCACAATAATCTTGTCAGCTGCGCGTACCGTGCTGATGCGTTGCGCGATCACAATGCTTGTGCGCCCTTCCATCAGACGGGTCAGCGCTTGTTGAATGCGATACTCCGTCTGCGTATCCACAGCAGACGTACTGTCATCTAAGATCAACAGCTTGGGATCGACCAACAAGGCGCGTGCAATCGCAATGCGTTGGCGTTGTCCACCAGACAGCCCAGCACCCCGCTCACCGACAACCGTGTCATAACCATCATCTAACTCGGCAATGAATTCATGCGCTTGCGCCGCTTCAGCGGCCTCTTCAATTTGGGCCTGCGTCGCATCTGGATTGCCATAGGCAATGTTGCTCGCAATGGTCCCGCTAAACAGCATGGTCTCTTGTAGCACAAGCCCAATTTGGCTCCGCAGCGATTCCAAGGAGACATCCCGAATGTCGTGTCCATCAATTCGGATAGCGCCCTCATTGACATCGTAGAAGCGCGGGATCATGTTGATTACTGTTGTTTTCCCTGATCCAGTCTGACCAAGGATTGCAATCGTTTCGCCCGGTTCAGCTGTGAAGGACACTTCATCTAAAGCTTTGTTTTC
>JAHDBS010000232.1:2617-7039 GCA_020630225.1 Anaerolineales bacterium
ATCACGACGAGCGTGCCAATGTTAGCCAGCAAGAAAATCAGCGGGAACACGCTTGACAGCTTCGTGACGACCATTAGATTTTGGTCACGGAATGACACGTTTGCTTCAGAAAAGCGGCCAGCCTCATAAGGCTCACGCGCAAAGGCTTTCACAACCCGAATGCCAGCTAGGTTTTCTTGCAACGTATTGTTGAGATGCCCCAAGCGTTTCTGCACTTCCAGAAAGAGCGGACGGACTAACGTAAATAGAAAGCCAATCAGCACGCCAGTGAGTAACACCACGACAAATACTGCACTCGCTAAGCGCCAGTTTGTCCGAAACAAAATGATGGCACTCCCAAAGATCATCACAATGGCCGTTACAAACTGCAACAACCCTTGACTAAGGAAAAGGCGAATTTGCTCGACATCGCTTGTCACCCTTGTGATGAGTTGCCCCGCACGTGCTTTGTCAAAATAACTAAACGACAGCGCCTGTAGCTTGTCGAAGATCGTGTTACGCAAGTCAAACGCGACACCTTGCGCAACCACCTCTATAAGGTAACGCTGCAAAAAGGTGAGCACTGCGCGCCCAACGGAGAGCGCGACCACTAGCCAAGCACTACGCACGACGACGTCCCATAATCCAACTGCCATGCCATCATCAATAGCTTGCTGAATTAGCTGAGGTAACACTAGCTGAGCTGCATTTGCCAGCACCAGAAAGACCAGCGCTGGTATTGCCCAGAGTAAGTAAGGAGGAAGCAGCCCAAACAGGCGTCCAATTGATTTCATGGTGTGAAGTCTATCACCGGGAAAATGGAAGTTCCAAATTTAAAGTCCCGAATTTTCCGGCATCTTATGAAATTGGGATGATTTGAGACACTGATTTTTACACATTGCTCCGCACGTTTTGTAATTGCCGTTTCAAGTGCTTCACAACATACGCAGCATCGGACCCAACGCCTCGTAACGTTGCCGAAGCAAAATTGCGCTGAAAAGCCTGTCCAACAAAATAAAGACCTGCAACCTCACTAATCCCCTTATGCTGCAACAAACGGCCTTCATTACTTAGGGCCTCACTTGGCAAATGCGCATAGTTCGGCCGGTAGCCTGTGCCGTAGATGACAACATCAAACGCTTCAGTCGCTCCGTCTTGCCAACGCACGCCCGTCTCAGTAAATGCTGCAAACATTGGCATTTTTCGAATAGCGCCAGACGCGAGCATGGCGCGGTAGTTCCCTGTGTCAATCACTTGAACGGGTTGCTTCCCACCCACTTCAGCATCACGCGGGCGCAATTTGTCTAGCCCAAAATAGCGGCTGTAGAAATGCACATCGAGACCTAAGATCTTTTGCGGGATTAGTTTGAGTGAAGAACGCGTTGTGAGCGTAACTGACTGCGCGGTACCAACCAAGTCCCCAGCAACTTGGATAGCGGAATTCCCACCCCCAATAACCAAAACACGTTTGTGTTCAAACCCCTGCGGCACTTTATAGCCAAAGGTATGCAGAACTTCGCCTGTGTAAGCTGACGCATTTGGCAACTCAGGGAAATATGGTCGATTGAACGCGCCAGTTGCATCTACCACTGTCTGGGTTTCATAATTCCTGCCGGACACTGTTGTAACAACGAAGCCTTCATTTTTACGCGCTACTGCTACAACTGTTGCATCCGTTTCAACGGGAAAGTCAAAATGCCGCGCATAGGCCTCTAAGTAGTCAATAACATCCTCACGTGAGGGATATTTAGTCTTCTCTCCCGGAAACTGAAATCCAGGTAAGTGCGAATAGGCCACCGGGGAAAAGACTTTCAAGCTCTTGTAATAGTTAGGCCAAGAGCCTGCTGTTTGGTTACTCCCCTCCAGAATTAGGAACTGGATATTTTGTTGTTGTAAGTGATAGGCCGTGGCTAAACCAGCCTGTCCAGCGCCGATGATTATTGTGTTGTACATAGCACCCCAAATATATTGATAAATATCGATAAATAAATACTACACAATATATCGATATTTATCAATATTTAGAATCATTATCATCACATGCGAATAAAACTTGCTAGCGAATGCCACCACGTGCTATACTTTCTGCACAAACTAATTGTCGTTGACAAAAAGTGGGTCACCCCCACTTTTTTTGTTTTATGGGCCAGACGTAAGCCCTTGTCGCTCTCTATTACCGAATAGTGAAGAGTTCGGTTTATCCGACACAGAACAAACCATGAAAAACGAAATTTTGCTCGCTTTCAATCAAATCGCAGAACGTAGCAAAATCGGCCACGAAGTGCTGATTGAAGCGTTAGAGTCTGCATTAGTCACAGCATATCGACGTTCCGTCAATGCCTCTAATGCGCAAGCTGTTGAAGCCAAGGTCACCCCAGAAACGGGTGACATCCGAATCTTTGCTGAAAAAGAAGTTGTAGAAGAAATTCACGACGAACGCACCGAAGTACGCTTGCCGATTGCACGTCAGTATGACGCAGATGTGCAGCTTGGTGACGTCATTTCAGTCGATAGCACGCCATCTGGCTTTGGTCGCATTGCCGCCCAAACTGCTAAGCAAGTGATCTTGCAACGCGTGCGCGAAGCTGAACGCGAAAGTCAATATCAAGAGTATGTTGAACGCGAAGGTGAAATTGTGCACGGTACCGTGCAAAGTATCAATCGCAGCGGTGTTACCCTAAGTCTGGGACGTGCCGAAGCGCTGATGCCACAGAAAGAACAGATGCCGCATGAGCGTTTCAAAACGCATGAAAAAGTGCGCGCTTACGTAGTCGAAGTCAAGAAAACGACTCGTGGTCCACAAATCATCATTTCACGGACGCACAAAAATATGTTGCGGCGCTTGCTTGAAATGGAAGTTCCTGAAATTTACACAGGCACAGTTGAAATCAAGTCAATTGCACGTGAAGCGGGCTATCGCTCTAAAGTTGCAGTAGCTGCATTGCAACCTGGCGTTGACCCAGTTGGGGCTTGTGTCGGGATGCGCGGTGTGCGTATTCAATCCATCGTGCGTGAACTAAATGACGAAAAGATTGACGTCATCGAATGGAACCCAGACCAATCTGCATTTATTGCAAAGTCACTTAGTCCAGCCCGCGTCTCTGGCGTGTACTTGGATGATGACCCAATTGATGGTCGCACCGCAACCGTCATCGTGCCAGATGATCAACTCTCACTAGCAATTGGTCGCGAAGGTCAAAATGCACGCTTGAGTGCCAAGCTTACCGGCTGGCGGATTGACATCAAGAGCTTGACCGAAGCCAGCGGTGAAGCCGTTCGCTTATTGCAAACCAGCGATGTCTTTGCCGACTTGGCAGCAGAACATGGTCGCGATTTGGATCAAGTTGCCGTCACCATGGGCAAGATCATCGAAAAGAAACCAGTTATGCCAGAAGAGTATGCACCAATGCAACGCTTGGTACATGCTTACGAAAGCAAACGTTTGGAACTGCGCATTGCAGACCGTGAAGTTCATATGGAACGCCTCGAAGCGATCCGTGCTGAAATTCCATCACGCGCTTATCGCACCCAAATTGATGAAGTTGAAGAACTCACCATCCTCACCGTTCGCGCCTTCCAAGACGCAGGGTTTGAATCTGCTGGTCAAGTTCTGGAAACTTTGCTTATCAATCCAGATCGCTTATTAGCCATTGATGGCATCAGTCCTAAGATTCTTGAAAAGGTTCAAATGGAACTGTTGCTCATTGAAGACGAAAGCGAAGAAGAACTCGCAGCTGCAGCTGCGGCAGAAGCAGAAGCTGAACGTCTAGCAGCTGAAGAAGCAGCCAAGCTTGAAGAAGAAGCCGCTGTCAAAGCTGCTGCAGAAGCGGAAGCTGCTGCACAACTTGCAGAAGAAACCGATGACTCTTCAGATGATGAATCGTCAACTGACGAAGACGACGACTCACAACCGAAGAAAAAGAAAAAGAAAAAGAAGAAGAAGACTATCACTTACGACGACGAGTTGGGTGTCTACATTACAACCCGTCAACGCAAGTCAAATCGTTCTGGCTCCAGCTGGGATGATGACTTAGAAGATGAGTGGAGTTAGAACACTTAGCGGAGGCTAATGGCCAAAAAGCAGCGTCGAATACCAATTCGAACTTGCATTGCGTGTCGCGACACGAGTGATAAACGCAGTCTAACGCGCTTAGTAAGAACGCCAGAAGGTATTCTGGTAGACCCAACAGGTAAGCTCAATGGTCGTGGAGCTTATCTCTGTGACCAAGCCGGTTGTTGGGAAAAAGCGACCAAACATATACAGATTATCGCTAACGCGTTGAAAGCAACGCCAAGCGAAGACGATATTAGCCGATTGCGGCAGCATCTTGCAGAGGTTATCGTCACAGATAGCCCTGCGGAACAGTAGGACTAAAGCGAGGTAAGAAAGATGAGTGATAACAAGATAATTGAACTACCAGACTTTATCACTGTTCGTGATCT
>JAHDBS010000233.1 GCA_020630225.1 Anaerolineales bacterium
CGTCAAGACAATGTCTTCTGGATTGATATTGTCACGTGACAGAAATGTCACAAACTGCGGCATTAGCACGGAGCGCAGGACGACCAGCGCAGCATAGCCAGAAGCAACCCCAATGAATGCATACAGCGCTGTGCGATAGACAGGATTGTCACCAATCAAATAGCTAAACACAGCTAAGGTGAGTAGCGCAGCAAGAATTAAGCCGATAGTTGAAATTGGCATCGCGCTACTCCGTTTGTAATCCTTTTTGGATTTGGGCAAAATCTGGCTGGTTGCTCTTTTGCTTCGCAAAGGTGTCTGAAATTAGCCAGACAATGCTGCCAATGAAGAGTAGCAACGCTGCAAGCAGAATCCCAAATGAGTAAACTGACCAAGTTCTGAGTAAGCCTGAAGATCGATTAGATAGCGAGTCATACACTGACGCCCCGCTAACTCCGCTAATGACCCCAATGAGTTGCGGCGTTTCGCTTTCGTAATAAGGCAGCACTAATGGTTCAGCGCCAGCAGGCACGACTGCGCCAATCGGAACGCTATATACCTGAACTTGCTCGACCCAAGCCCGCGTGCGTTCGGCTGTTGACGCACCGACAATCACCAATTCAAACTGATTAAATGTCCGCACGTTGCGTAGCATTTGATCCCAAGGGCTCAAGCCCCCTTTGATCTCAATTGGCATAGTTGTTTGGGGAGCCGATGCTAACGCTTGCGCCCCAAGCGCCCCACCCGGCAAGTAGCCAAGGTGGACCCAGTCTTGCCCATAGTTATAAGGGAAGTCGGCGTCTAAAGAGCTTCGCGCCCGTTGCAACGTGTTCTCCGCAATGGGTACTGCCGCTGGCCGTGCCGCGACCAAAGCTACACGCAGCCCTTTTTGGGCAAGGTGAGCAATTACAGCTTCCATAGCGGGATCTACGTCTGCGCTAGAGCCCGGTTCGTAATCAAACACGACGAGTGCTTCAGACCCCGGTGGAATGGTATTTACCGTGTCGTAAAAGTCTTTTACAGCGGGTCGGCTTTCAATTGGAGGCTGCCCCAACCAAGCAGGTTGCGCAAAGAATGTCACTGCCAGTGGAATTAGCACTAGCGCAGCAACAATAAGGCGATCTAGCTGTAGGCCGCGCTTTGTTTGGGTTTGGACCTGCGGAAGCGGTTCGGTTTGTGGTTTAGCAACCGGCGCAAACAGCTCTTCAAAAATCGCTGCTTGTTTCGCCTGCGCATCAGTTACAACCAGTTCTTGGACTTCAGCATCAGCAGCGAGAGTTCCCGTTGCTGCTTGCTCGGTAATGATGGGTGCAACTGGCAGCGCGCCGGAGATTTCATCTAGAAAATCAGCCGCGCTGCCTTTGTCAAAAGGGCTGGGGCGCTCCTCCGAGGGCGCATCAACCTGATCAGCCGGTTGTATGCTTTCTAGCCAAGGCGGTATTTCTGGGAAATCGGCTTCTTCAAGCGATTGACCTTGGTTCTTTTTAGCAGATGGCGTCGCTTGCGGGGTAAAAGCACGCTCAGGCGCTGCTGGTATTGTTGGAACCGCGACAGGCTCTGCGACTGGGAATAATTCAGTAGCAGTTGTCGTTGTGCGCTCAGCTTGCGGTGTTGCCGTTGAACCATAGTTCAACCCTTCAGGACGAACAGAGGCCAGCCAGTCTGGAAGATCTCCTGGTGTTGCCACTGGAGATACAGCCGGTTGCGTTGCAACAGAACTAACATTGCTTGGGCCAGTTGCTTCTAGCCATTCTGGATCAGCCGCTTCTGCTGAAATAATAAAGTCAACATCATCTTGCGTTGAGGGTGTAAAGGCTGGCGTGCGTAACGGCGGCACAGTCCCGGGCGCTAGTGTGTTCAGCCACTCGATGTCATCCGCACTTGTCGGACGCAACCAAGGTGGCATATCAAGCTCTTCTTCTTCAGACTGCTTTTCAGCTGGCTTCAGCCACTCTGGCAGATCTTTGAGGTTGATATCGCCAGCATCAGGTTCTTCATCCTGCAAGGCAGAGAAGATTGTGTCATCAAACTTAGTATCAACTTGAGCAGGCTCACCAGGCGGGATTGCATCTAGAGCATCTTCAAGTTTGGCTTGCGCTTGCAATTGCTCTTCAGACACCTTAGGCAGACTGACTGCTTCAACTGCTTGTGTTTTTTGCTCTTCAGGTTGCAACCATCCTGGTAATTCAATTACCCAGTCTTGGTTGTCCATTGCAGTTGCTTGGGTTTCCCATGGTGCAGGAACAGCGCTAGTGTCTTCTACTGCTGGCGCATCCCCTTCAATTGGCAATGGCGGCAATGGATTTTGTGCAACAACTGGTGCAGCGTCACCTTCGTTGGTGCCTTCAAGGTCTTCCCACTCAAACTGACCTGTATCTGAAATTTGTGACAACCAATCTGGCGCTTGACTTTGCGTATCTTGCACGCCGCTCGGGACGGCTGCGACAGGCGCAGGTTGTGCTTCTGCTGGCGGGGCTAAGTCAACAGGGCGCGATGCATCCTCAAGCCAATCTGGCGTTGAGTCCATCTCTCCAATCTCAATTGATTGCGCACCTGTATCGGCTAACCACCCAGAAATATCTTCATCTAGAGCGGCCTGTTCAGGCACAGCTGCTGCTTCAGCGGCACCTTGTAGCCAGTCTGGCAAATCGTTTTGCGCAACTGGAGCAGGAATACTCTCAGCCACTGGTGTTGGCGTATCAACACCTTGTAACCAGTCCGGTAATTCTTCACTGTCCATGCCAGTTGGCGCTGGCGCAGGTTGCAATTCGCCTGTTGATTTCAACCAGTCTGGTTCACTGTCTGACACAAGTTCAGGCAGTTCGTTAGTTGCCTTCAACCAGCTTGGCTCTTCGTCTACCATAGGTGCAGGTTGCGCCTCTTCAACGGCGCCATCTGGGAGCCAGCTTGGCGTTTCACCCAGTGAAGGCAATTGCGGCGTGTCTAAACCCGCTGGTGGCTGCAACCAGTCTGGCAGTTCTTCACCCTCTGCTGCTGGTGCAGGCGCTGGGGTGTCAAACGCCGGTGTATTGTCTGCTTGTGGGAGCCAATCTGGCTGTTCGATTGGTTCAGGAACAGACCCAAGTGGCGGCAGACCGACTGCAATCGCGCCAGTTGTTGCAGGTGATGCGGGTTCAGGATCTGGAATGCGTGCGATTGGCTCAAACGGTGCCGAATCCATCCAGTCTGGAACAGTAAATTCATCGCTATCTACAGGCTCAATAGCTGGCAGCGAGAAATCTGGTTTGATTGGCTCAGGTGCAATGGTCGAAACTTCCGGCACTGGCGCTTGCACAACTGGCGCATCGTTACTATCTTCCGGTGCAAATAGCCAGTCAGACTGCGCTAAGAATTCATCATCAGAGACGTTTGCTTGACGAATGAGCGAGTTATCTTCTGGTGTGGTGTCAGCTGGCTGAATAACGGCAGTCGTCTGTTCTGGCAAAGCAGGTAATCCATTTGGATCATCCTCTTCCATGAGCCAGTCCAGCAATGACTCCTCTACAGGCTCAATAGCTGGCGTTTCAGGCACAATTGGCTGTGTAATTGGCCGAATAGGACCGGTTGGCTCAATAATCGAGGGCGTAAGCGCCTCGGTTGGTGGCACAGATGTTGGGGCAGTCCCAAGTGGAGCCGAGTCAATTTTCGGGCCACCTTGTAACCAATCTAATCCACCAGTGGTGTCACCACTGCCACGCCCCATCACAATTCCTGGGGCATCATCCAATAATGACGACAGCGTTGTTGAGTCATCCTTGTTAGAAATAGCGGCAATTGGAGAAGACGCATCTGGTGATGATGAGTTTTGTAACCAACCTGGCACAGGACGGTCGCGCCGACTGGTATCTGCCGGTGCCGGATCAATCGGCGGGAGAGAGACTGCTGGCGTCGCATCGGTACTACTAATGAATGGTGACGTCATGCTAATTGGCGACTGGCTATCTTCACCAGACTCAATTTCGCGCGCAAAAGACTGCAAGAAGTCCGCATTGGTTTCTTCAGTCCGTGGCGCAATATCAGCAAGCCAATCTGGCAAGTCGTTACTTGGGCCAGGAGGCGCAGCCGGAGCAGGTGACGCAGCAGGCTGGTTAGGCTTCCAGTCATCACCAGCTTGCTCACGCAGCATGTCCAGCCAACGTTCCAAGTCATCACGTGATGCATTTGGGTTCATATCGTCTGGCTCTTCTGTGCTGCCAAATAATGAAAATGGAGAAGTCGGGGGTTTGTCCATTGTTTATCTATTCCCCGTAGGGTTGATCGGCACCCGTAAAAATTCTTAGACCTGTGATGATTGCACCAAGTGCCAATCCGATCAAAATCCCGCGTGCGCCTGCAACAACTGGCACGGTAAGTAGCCAGTCTCGCAAGAACGGGAAGACGTCTGGAATGGGTGCTTCAATTGTCACGAGACCAATCAACATAATCAGGCTGATTGCAAGAAACAGCCATGTTGTCCAATCTCGGCGGTAACGCACCATGCGCATTCCAGCAACTAGTAATAAAACAGCAAGTAGTGCAGCCAATGTCGATTCGACTGGCACTTGCACATACCTAAACATAAAATCCACGAGCCCTTCAGCTTGTGGAAAAATAAAACTAAACACACCTGCGCCAAATGTAATCAGGAAGGTCAGCACGAGAACGAGGCTGTATCCCCAGTTTGACTTTTGATCCATAAACTTATTGAAATGGACCTTCAGCAGGCTAATAATGCCAACAAACATCGCAACGCCAGACAAAATAGCTGCCCAACGCAAGATTTCTGCACGCAATAAAATGAGTAAGTCAAAGTCTGGCAGGAAATATCCCAGCAAGACCAGCAGACCAAAGCAAATTGCAACCGTCAGTGAAAGTTGATAATTCATTGCTTAGCCAAAAATATCCAACGCAGTCATAACAAGCGACCCAATGACTAACGCGCCAATGATGAGCAAGCGCATAACATCATGCGTTTGCAAACTTGCGACATATGAGGCACGCTTAGGATTCAAGTAAGCGCTAGCAGCGTATACTTCTTCGCCAACGACAGCATCTTCTACGCCGACAAATGGAATTGCTTGACTGTTGTTATTGGTGGTCCCAGATAGCTGACGCGCCCCAACGCGATCTCCGGCTTCTAGCACTGGCAACAATTCGTCACCATACTCGCCAAGTGTTACGCTTGCAATGGGAGCTTCGCCATGCACTAACATAGACGCCCCAGCCGAATATGACCAAGGTGACACGCCTACCATCTGGACTGCATCTCGGTCATAACGATCCGCAGCGCCTGGTACGGTTTTATAAACATCTCGCAGCGCGTCTTGGGCCAGCAAGAATGATGTTCCATCTGATGCTGTTACCAAAGGCGGCTTTTCCGCAGCGGCTAGCGTTGTACTCGCGGCCTGCATTGTTTGGATGCCTGCTAATGTAGCACTCGTGTCTTCAGCACCAATTGAGCCAGTGCCAATGCCGAAATGAACTTGCCGGCCAGTTTCAATTGCTTCAGTTAGGAAAGTACGTAGCTTTGCGTACGCGTTGATAGGTCGAAATGCAGGCTGCACATTGCGCCGCTGATTTCGAATCTGAAGACCTACGAGTAATCCGCCAATGAGAAGAAGTGTTGCTAACCCGATGAGATCAATAATTTGGGGCATACCAATTCACAGTAAAATCAATCTTGACTGTTGTCTACGCTTTCTAATAATTGCGCCCAACGTGCAACTTCATCGCGGCTGGATGTAGCAGCCCACAACGGCTCGCTAAAATACAACAGTTGCGCACTTAAGACAGCCAATGGTGTTCCTGGTGCAAACAAATCTTGCACCAGCGCCTTTACACCAAGATCGTTTAGAATGCTTAGCGCTTTTTGTTTCATTCGTTAGGATCGCGCTTGTTTCAACTAACTTACCCAGTGTGTGTTAGCGCGCATAAAAGAAGTGGGTGCAAGAGCAATGCCAATCTTTACCAATACAATTAACCAATACTTTTTATTTGAGTTTGGTTATAGCGAGTATAGCATGTCGCAAACACCGAAAGCAACTGCGTAAACATAAACACTAAACACAATTCTCAGTGTAATTAACGTGATTTCACTTCAAATTCCAGTTCTGCTAAATTCTGCCGCATAGTAATTATGTTAAGCCTTGAACGCACGCTTTTAGATTACGATTTCGCCCTGCTCCGGATGATTGCTGAAGCCACAGCAATTGAACTCACCGCCCGCAATGCACGCACAGCTGCAAGCGAGCTAGCTGAGGCCATGGTGCAGTCAGAACAAATGGAATTGGTCCTTGCGGACCTGACCCAAGATGCACTACTAGCGCTTGATGACCTAAAGGGACAAGGTGGGCGTCTGCCGAATGCAATCTTTACCAGATCTTACGGAGATGTCAGACCGCTTGGCCCAGGCGCCCGAGAACGCGAACAGCCACATGTCGCACCGCTCAATACTGCCGAAATGCTTTGGTATCGGGGATTGTTAGGGAGACGCTTCGTAAACGATGCTAGCGGCCCGCAAGAGATGTTTTACATCCCCGCAGATTTGCTTCCGTTTTTACCAACCGAAACTCCTACAGCTGAAGTAGCCCTGCCTGCTCGCGAGCGCCCGGGGCAAAAGATTGAGCCACCACCTCGCGAAACAATCAAGCGGGCATCATCCGCCATTGTGGATGATGCTTGTACGCTGCTTGCGTTTCTTCGCATTGTGACTGCTGACAATCAGCCGTCACCTAAATTTTCAGAAGCCAAGGAACAGCTCGCTCGCTACCTGCAAGTCCCCGATGGCTTTGCACTGCTTTGGCGCATCTTAGTAGAGCAGAAACGGATTGCTCCAACAGGCGAGATCAATGCGCGTATGCTCCCTAGTTTTCTACAGCAGAAACGCGGCCGTCAGCTCAAGCAATTAGTTGAGACATGGAAAGCTTCTAGCCAGATCAAAGATGTAGTTCATATTCCTTCACTGGAGTTTGAAACAGCGGTTGCGCACCAATTAGCGGAAGTCCAAGCACGGCAAACGATTTTGGGCTACTTAGACGACATTCCAGGCCGTGAATGGACTAATCTAGAAACATT
>JAHDBS010000234.1:0-2538 GCA_020630225.1 Anaerolineales bacterium
GTCTAGGGTCGGCAACACAGTTGGCGCTGGTGTTGTGGCTGGCGGCACTAAGGTTGGTGTCTCTGTGGGTAGCAACGTTGGTGTCGCAGTAGGTACAGGCGTTGCCGTACTCGTTGGAACAGCTGTCGGTGTTTCGGTTGCAGGCGCTGTAGTTGGCGCAGGCGTTGTTGCCGGCGGCACTAACGTGTTTGTAGCCGTCGCTGTAGGCGCTAGCGTTGGCGTTTCTGTTGGTGTCGCTGTGGCAGTGGCAGTTGGCGTCGCCGTAAATGTTGGCGTTGGTAAGACAACATTTGCGGTTGCAAAGTCATGGTCGTCTTCATCACCGTCTGCATTGCTGTCTTCATTGATCTCGTCATCAACGATATTAGTTGACTCACCAGCGCTATTGGCATTTGTGTTGTCAAATGTGCTGTCTATATCCAACGGAGCAGCATTACTCGTGTTCGTATCATCATCTGCTGCGCTAATTTCAGCATAGTTCGTCAGCGTTGTGGTGTTGTAATTAGAATCAATAGTCGCTGTCAGTTCAAACTTTACGCTGTCGCCATTATTGAGTTGATCGATTGTAAAAGTGCCATCAGCATTATCAGTAATGACAACAGCAGATGCCGACAATCCAACTGCACTCGCGCTACCGTCTACATTATTAGAGACAACCGAGCCCCCCTCTGTTTGGGTCACTGCGCCAGCATTAGAGCTGGTATAGGTCAAACCAGCAATTGTTAGGTAGTCTGTTACTTCAATATTATGAGCAATCAAATTCCCTTGATTGAACATTTCTATCTCAAAGGTTACCGGCGCACCGGGGCTTACCGTTCCGGCTGTGACTAAAGTTTTCCGGAGAGCAAGGTCAAAGACAGGCTGCGTAATAACAGCCATCGCCCCATCGTGGTCGTCTTCATCACCAGCTGCTTTCCCATCTTCGTCAATCGCATTATCAACAGCATTAGTTGTTTCCCCAGCACCATTTTGATTGACATCATCTGGCGTGCTATCAATGTCAGTTGGCGCCAAATTTCCAGCGTCAGTATCATCATCTGCCGCACTGATTTCAGCATAGTTTGTGAGCGTTGTCCCAGTAAAATCGGAATCAATAGTGGCGGTAATTTCGAAGGTTACGCTGTCAGCAGGCTGTAAGGTATCAAGCGTAAATGTGCCATCGCTATTGTCTGTAATCGTGATGGCATTTGTGTCGTCTGTAGTGGAGACAGTAGCAGCACTGCTGCTGGCATACGCTAAGCTTGCATCAGCAAGATAGTCAGTAACATCAATATTGTAAGCAGTGACATTGCCGTCATTGAACACGGTAATATCAAATGTGAGCGTATCACCGGCTTCTTTGACTCCAGTGCTGGTTAACTCTTTTCGTAGAGCTAAGTCAAATCGCCAAATAACTTCATCAACTTCGGCTGTATCGCTGTCAGTCGGATCAGTTAGCCCAGCGACATCAGTGCCATCACTCGTTGTGGGATTAGCACTTGTACTCGCCGTATTAAGCAAGTCACCATCAATTGTGGTTTCGTAATACAGCACCAGCGTTGCGTCTGGCGCAAGCGGTTCAGTGCCAGACAACACAGTCATGTCAGTTCGCGTAATGCCTAAATCAGCATCTGTTACCGTGACTGTGTCTAAATATGAATTCCCCGTATTTGTAACTTCAAAACAGTAGGTAATGTTTGTGCCATTTTCTTCAGTGACTAACTCGCTGCCATTACAGTTTGCACCTAAATCATGGCCTTCATAAACGGTCTTTTCAATCGCAATATCTGGCGTTAGCTCGCGTAAGCCAAAGTCAACATCACGCCGATCATCACCAGCGCCTAAAACAAATGCGCCTGAGCTAAGTGCTGTTGTAAAGCTAGTGTTAGCCCCATCATCAAGGTCAAAGGTCTGCTCAAACACAGCAGTTGGCAGTGTCGTGTTTGTACTTGGGTCAATCGTGACGGTATACCCGCTGGCATTGCTCGGTCGCAACCCGTGAGTATCAAAGTCAATGAGATATTCACCGTTTGCGTCTGTCACGACTGAAATGCTGACCGGATTATCTTGATCATCAGTCCCTGTCAGGGTCACTGTGACATTTTCTAAAGCAACCTCAACATCATCTTTGATGCCATCGCCATCAATGTCATGCCAGACCAAATCCCCTACAGAAGGTTCAGTCACTTGCGCTGACACATCATTTGAATAAGCTGGCAATGTAGTTTCTTCAGTATTGATGCCAAACTGATTGGTGTAAATATCACCCTCATTATTACCAGAGGTATCCAACTGCAGGACAAAGGCTTGGGTGCCACCATTTGCGGCAATTGGCCCCGGCCACTGAATCCGATAGGCCGTCACGGCTGTTTCGTCAGCAGGACAAGAGCCACCAGATCCATTTGTTGGCGTAGCGGCTCCATTCACAGAACCATCGCCGTTCCCAGCACACCAATTCGTGCTGCCTGAAGCCAGATCGTTTGTATTCGCAGTCCCTAAGGTGAGGTGCGTTGGCGCCCGATCGATCGTTTCTGGATCATCTGCAGAGAACAAAATAGA
>JAHDBS010000234.1:2638-7014 GCA_020630225.1 Anaerolineales bacterium
AGTACAGTATTGTTTGGCGTAGCTGCATCGACCAAGGTCTCAAATGTAATTGGGTCAATGACTGTGTTTGCATCGCGCAGCCCCAGATCCCAAACCAGAATAGTTTCATCGGCCTGCGTACAATTCTCATGCGGCGTATCCAATGCTGTACACGTCACCTGTTGGCTTGGGTCAATTGAGGCAGACCCGCCCACATAGCTCATTCCCGGCGGCAACACATCGGTCACATAAATAGGCGCTTCGATGGCATTCCCTTCTGTAGTGAACGTAGGCGTGAGAGTCCAGTTGAGCGTATGTCCCGCATTCACGGCTTCAACGCTCCCAGTCTTCTCAATCCGAGTAATCCCACGCGCCAAGAGAACGCGGTCGCCACAAGGACTTGCATTAACATGTGCTTCTTCCGCTGTTCGCGGATCATAGCTGCAAGGCCGCCAGTCTGGAAACCATTCATCTACGCGGAATGTTGCATAGTTTGGTAACACTGTGCCAATTGGATTCCCATTATCCAGTGCGCGATGTTGAACATGCCAGCGCACACCTTCGCCCGGCGTTAGTGGCTCATCTAAATCAAAACGGATCTTTGTAATCGCTTCAATCCCACCAGGGATAGTTGCCAAATCGGTGTACCAAGTCACACCAGGATCGCTACATTCAGCAATCACGGCATTTGAGTCAACTGCAGCTGGCGGCCAACTTGCAGCAACATAATCAACAGCGTAATAGATGGTATATGCCCCATCATAGGCCGACCCACCAGAGAGATAATTGACAACCTGCAAGCCGCCAATATCTTCAAAAACATAGGTGCTGGTATCAATCACATCACACATAGAAGCGTTGTTGTAATCAATGGCGCCTTGGTTTATCAAATAATTCATGGTGTAGAAGTCTTCACCGGGCGTCACAAGCCCATCACCCGCGCGGTTACCAGTTGCAGTCCCCGGAAAACTAACCCCCACCCATGTTGACAGGTCGCCAGCATAACTCTTTGACCAAGCGCCTGCATTTGCAACCAGCGCTCTAGAATATGTATTGTTGCTAGGGTCTTCTACATTGGCTAAGAAGTTGGATTGGCCAGTGATACTGTCTGGATCAAAATCTTTGATGACATTATTTGTTGCCAAATTGCCGCCAGCATCAATAACATCTTGAGCTGGCACGAAAACAGAAATCGTATGGCGTGCCGCAATTTTGATGTTTGTACTAAGTGGTGCCCCGTTTTGTGCCAACGTTGGAACATGGTTCAAACTCGTATCAACCCCACTGATCGTGACCGCGATGTCGTCCCCAGGGTTAGCCTGAGTACAAGCTAACGTTCCGTTGCCTGCAATTTCATAGGGCTGAACAGGGTCACTAGCTGAGGTTAGCGGATCACTTGAGTTCGCACTGTTAGAGAAACACGACAGCAACTCGGCATTTGGAGACACATCACTCAAATCATCTGTCAGCGTGAAGCTGCTTGTTAGCATTTCATTGCCCAAGATGGGGTCAAAGTCAGCTTCATTGTTCCAAAGCTGAATATAGTATTTGTAGTCAATTCGGAAGCCTTGAACGCCGTTGTGATTAATCGCCAAAAAATTGGCAATGCTTTTGCGCACATCATAACGAGGGGCAGCGGTCACTGTAATTTGAGGTGAAGTATCAACTGCAGCTGTGCTACTTGCGCCATCAATTTGGGCATCGAATGTCATTGCTGTAGCGTTAGGCGTTTCCCCACCTACCACCACGACAGCATCAAATGATGCTGTCACGGGAGTCGTAAATGTTTCCAAGTTACATGTCAAGCTGCGGCCATCCGTGCTAACTTCACTGCCCGCGCCAGTACAAGATCCCGGCAATACGGCCCAAGTGAAGCCTGCTGGTAAAGCAGCCGTCAAAATAATGTCTTCACTGTTATCAATTGGCGGATTGACATTGTAATTAAATCGGTAAGCAACTTGGTCATGCGTTCGCACGATGCCGTCATTTGCATCAAAATCACATCCGCTAGCTGGATCTACAGGACACACGTTGACACCATTTACTTCATCACCCAAATTGTTGAGCGGGCCAGCCAGCCCCCCATCTTGAACAATTTCAACATCTAAGCCTAGCGTTGCAGCCAAAACAGGTGTTGCCGCCCAAAAGGCAAATTGAGCAACGATGAGGATAAGTAACAGCCGAAAAAATTTATTCTTAGAAAGCGACATGTGGGGTATACCAATATTGAGACGATTGAATGGCACATTGAAAATAACGGCACAGTTGTCAGCACTCTAAGTATGACTGTTCTCGAACTACTAAGAATTTAGGCTTAATTTAGGTAAAGCCTAACCAAAGAGTGGTTATTAAGAAAATAGATAGCAGTCCAGTTGAAACATGAAGTCCTCCATATTGCTAAGTCTTAAACAAAAAACGGCTTCTCAGACGAGAAGCCGTTTTTGACAGTCGCCAACTAAGTTGTTAGCGCCTGTTTCCAATTGCGTTAGCTGCTTCCAGCTAACCCTATACCCTTGGCGTTCTAATTAGTTGGCAACTTTATCGCGGCGCTTGGCAACAATCGTTGCTAAGTTTGCTAGCAAGAGAGCTAGTGCAACACCGTAAACTGCATATGCAGCCGGACTATTGCCATACATACCCGTTGTCGGGATTTCATTCGGAATGACCTGCATGCTTGACACTCGCGACTGGATTGCAGGCAAATTGCTTGCCAACACTTGCGCCGTGTTTTCAATCCGGTCAGGTGCTTGCGCAGTTTCATTGACCCTTGTGTCAATCGTAATTGTGATGGTCTCATCCGCATTCGCATCACCAACTTCAATTCTGACAGTTCGCGTAGCAGCGTCATATGAGACGATGCCTTTAGTGCTAGTAGCACTGATGTAGTCAAGCTTGCTACTTAGCGCATCTAACACGAGCACACCATTGACAACTTGCGAACTTGGATTCCTTACCGTAATGGTGTATGTAATTGTGTCACCAGGCGCGGACAAGCTTTGGCTGGCAGTTTTGTCCGCGACCAACGGATTAGATGCAGCTGATGCCTGTGGTGTAGCCGTTGGCACCGGTGTTGGTGGCACTGGCGTTGGCGTTGGCGTCGGCACAGATTGACGTGCTGCTACTGCAGCTTCGATTGCCGCTAATACTTGTCCAGACGCCATCCCCGCATCAATTGTTGGGTCAAACTCACCGGCTTCCAAGCTCACAAGACGGCTACGCCCCGTTGTCCGATCTGCATCACTGTCTGTAGCTGCGTCTAGCCCTTCTTCTTGAAGTGTAAAACCATGACCCGCTGGTGGTACAAATTCAACAATGTAGTCACCTGGACGCAAGTTGCGGAATTCATAGTAGCCTTCATTGTTAGTTACAGTTGTCCCAAGCACTTCACCTTGCTCTGTCAACAAGCGAACCGTGACATTTTCAATCGGTGGTTCATCCCCATCTTGGATGCCGTCAGCATCTAAGTCAAACCAGACGTAGTCACCTAAACCAGCTGGTTTGAAGATCCCGAAGTCCCAAGTCATGTCGCTTTCACCAGCATCCAGTGACGTCCGAATGGTCTTCCCAGTGTTTGGATCACCATCACTATCAGCGGCATCATTAGAGCCTGAGTTCTGCAAGGTCGGTGTGTAACCATCTGGCAAGGTGTTCACATCAAATTCAATGTAGTACACACCTGGAACCAAGTCCGTAAAGATGTACTTACCTGATGAGTCGGTTTGCTTTGTCCCTACTAACTCATCATTTTCGTTGTACAGCTTGACAGTAACACCTTCTACACCGGGCTCACTGTCTTGTTGAACTCCGTCATAGTTATTGTCATACCAGACATAGTCACCAATTTCAGCTAGCTCAACAATCGACAATCGCGCTGGATCGTGATCGTCTTCATCACCACCATTCTTGCCATCTTGGTCAACTGCGTCATCAACTAAGTTGTCGTTTTCACCATCACTGTTCTGGTTATCGTTATCTGGTGTACTGTCAATATCAACCGGTGGCGCGTCATCTGGATTGTCATCATCATCTGCTTCCGTAATTTCAGCGTAGTTGATCAATTCACCAGTGACATTTTCACCAATGGTCATGGTCACTGTAATTTCTACAGCGTCATCAACCTTGAGCGCATCGATTGTAAAGGTGCCGTCACCATTGTCAGTCACCGTGACATCATTACCATCTTCAGTGGTACTAATGCTTGCAGCATCTGAACTCTTATAAGCAAGACCAGCTGGCGCATAGTCCGTCACACCAATGCGGAAAGCATCTTTTTGACCTTGGTTATAGACCTTGATCTTGTAGATTGCGTCACCGCCTGGGGTAAAGGTTGTTTGCCCCTCAGCTAGCTTCTTATCCAGCGCCAAGTCAAACACTGGGATCTTGAGCACGATTTCTTC
>JAHDBS010000235.1 GCA_020630225.1 Anaerolineales bacterium
CTGGGCTGTAGCCACGACCACGTTGCACGGTCATTTCCATTTCAAAGCGATGTTGGTCATCATCGACCGTGAACAAATAGAGTTCAGGATTGATAATTTCAACTTCTGGTGGCGCAATAATGTCAGCTGCTGTCACAGTTCCTTCGCCACGTACGTCCAAGCGCAAGCGTGCAGAGTCGACATCATGCAACTTAATGCGCAATTGTTTTACTTGCAGCATCAGTTGGGTCATGTCTTCACGCACACCAGGAATGTCGGTGAACTCGTGATAGATTTCGTTGACGCGCATTGAGGTCACAGCGCAGCCTTCTAATGAAGAAAGCAATACACGGCGCAGTGAGTTACCAATGGTTTGACCGTAACCGGTTTCTAGTGGACTTACGTGGAAACGCCCGTAATTACGAGAAACCGCATCGCGTTCAATTTTTGGCGCAACCATACTAAGTGAATTCAATTTGCTGACCTCCTAAGAGTCGAGCGAAACAGGCTCATCAAAGCCTGCCTATTTTTGTTTTAATTTTGAAAAAATCTAAAATTAGACGCGGCGGCGCTTTGGTGGGCGCACACCATTGTGAGGCACAGGCGTAATGTCTGTAATGGAATTGATTTGAATCCCAGATGCTTGTACCGCACGAATAGCTTGTTCACGACCTGGTCCAGGACCGTTCACAATCACGTCAACTTCTGACATGCCCATGTCTTTTGCAGCGCGGCAAGCTTGCATAGAAGCTTGGCGGGCAGCAAACGGCGTGCTTTTGCGTGAACCTTTGAACCCAACTGTCCCAGCACTACCCCAAGCAACAGTGTTGCCACGTGGGTCAGTGATTGAAACAATCGTGTTGTTAAAGGTTGCTCGAATGTGAACTTGCCCTTTAGGTACAAATTTCTTATCTTTTTTACGAGAGCTGGATTGTCGTCGCATGAGTCCTCACAAGAACACGTAATAACGTGAACAGTTTATTTACCACGACGGCGACCACGACCGGCCACAGTCTGCTTTTTACCCTTACGTGTACGGGCATTCGTTTTTGTGCGTTGACCATTAACTGGCAAGCCCATGCGGTGACGTCGACCGCGGTAGCTACCAATTTCAACCAGACGCTTAATGTTTAGCTGAGTTTCACGGCGCAAGTCACCTTCAGTCACATAGTTTTCTGAGATGTTGGCACGCAGTGCTGCAACTTCGGCTTCCGTGAGATCACGCACACGGGTACTTGGATTGATCCCAGTTTCTTCCAAGACTTTCTTTGAGCGTGTCAGCCCAATGCCTTGGATATAGGTCAATGCAATTTCCACGCGTTTGTTGCGTGGGATATCGATTCCTTCAATTCTCGCCATCGTTTCTCTCCGCTAGTAGTTAACTAGCCTTGACGTTGCTTGTGGCGAGGGTTTTCGCAAATTACGATTACCTTGCCCCGACGCTTTACAATTTTGCACTTTGGACAGCGCTTTTTTACTGATGCAGATACTTTCATTTTGAACTCCGAAGCAACATCAAATTGCTCTACAGTTTCGTTAGGATTTCTGGGCCGTTCTCAGTGATCGCGATGGTATGTTCAAAGTGAGCTGTCAACTTGCCGTCTGCTGAGGCAACTGTCCACTCATCTGGCAACAACATCGTTTCGTAATCACCGACTAGCACCATCGGTTCCAAGGCGATAGTAAGCCCTTTACGCAACTTTAAGCCGCGACCCGGACGACCGTAGTTAAGGATCTGAGGATCCTCATGCAAATTTCGTCCGACGCCGTGGCTCACATGGTCACGTATCACGTTATATCCAGCTGCTTCGACAACACTTTGGGTTGCCCAGGCAACATCACCTGTGCGGTTCCCAATAATTGCAGCTGCAATTGTTTTATAAAGTGCATCTTCCGTAACGTCGAGCAAGCGTTGTGCCTCTGCATCTACGTTGCCGACCGCGAAAGTCCAAGCACTATCGGCTATCCAGCCTTGATATTTGGCTCCACAATCAATGGTGACAATATCACCCTCCTGCAATGGGCGTTTATTTGGCACACCGTGAACAATTTCATCATTCACTGAAGCACAAACCACACCCGGAAAAGGCTTTTTACGATTGTGTGAATTTGGATAACCTAGAAATGGAGACGTTGCTCCATGCTTCTTTAGGTTCTTAGCAGCAATTGTGTCTAGCTCTAATGTCGTAACACCTGGCTTTACTGCTTCATTAATTAACGCCAGCGTTTCCGCAACGATTTTGCCAGAAGCGCGAATCTTTTCGATTTCACGCGGCGACTTGACGATAATCATTAGCTTGCTGCAGCTTCGACTGCACGCAGCAAATTAGCGGAGACGAGATCAATTTGCTCTTCTCCGTTAATTTCAGCTAGCAACCCCTTTTCTTGATAGTAAGCAATCAAAGGTGCTGTTTTTGTATGATATTCCTCTAGCCGCTCAAGGATGGTTTCTTCTTGATCATCTTTACGATGTTCAAGGTCAGCATCGTGCGGAGGAGGATTATACTTCAAATGGTAAATTTTGCCAGTGCGCTTATCAGTACGACGACCAGAGAGGCGTTCAACGACCTCTTCGTCACGAACTTTTACGTAAGGAACAATGGCAATGCTACTTCCTAGGTCAGCCAACAATTCAGCAAGCGCGTCTGCTTGAGCTGTTGTGCGCGGGAAGCCGTCTAGGACCGCCCCATTTACACAATCTTCTTTTTGCAGACGATCTTTCACCAAAGCAACAGTCAGTTCATCTGGAACCAACCCACCGCTGTTGACAATAGCTTTTACCTGCTTTCCTAGCTCAGTATCATTTTTGATGTTGTATCGAAAAATGTCACCGGTAGAAATGTGCGCAAGTGAAAACTTTTCCGCAACAATCTTTGCTTGTGTGCCTTTGCCTGCTCCTGGAGGACCAAGCATTACCAAGAAAGTAGCCATCAGATTTTTTACTTGACCAACAAGGTGTCGTCATAACCACGCAACTTCAATTCAGTTTCAAGACCGAAGAAGATTTCGCGGACAACACCGACCACAATCAATAGACCAGAGCCGATGAAGAAAAATGCGTTGAAAGCACCTGAGGTACCCAGCGCACTCCAGAGCAAGCCCACCAAGAATGGCAGAATTGCAACAACACCAAGCATGAGAGCACCTGGCAGTGTTACGCGACGCAACACCTTGCTCAAATATTGTTGGGTTTTGAAGCCCTTTGCAACACCAGGAACTTGTGCCCCTTGGCGTTTCAAGTTTTCACCATAGTTTTGTTGTTGGAACAAAACGTCAGTGTAGAAGAATGTAAAGCCAGCAACCATCAAGAACAGTACTGCGACATAGAACCATGTTGGCGGTTGTGTACTAAATACTGTCGTGACGCTTGATGCTGCATTCTGTACCCATGGCGTAGAGCTATTGATAAAGAATGACGCTGCAAGAGCAGGAAAGCTCATAATTGCAGTTGCGAAGATGATCGGAATCATCCCTGCCATGTTGACCAATAGAGGCAATGTGCCGCGCACTGGCATCGATTGACGGTACCCCATACGGCGGCCAGGATACATCACAGGAATATTGCGACGCCCTTGTGTAATGAACACAATTGCCAGTACTGTAATCACCAACAGCAACACAAACACAATCAAAGCTGGAATACGCAGGTTTTCATCAAACCAGAGTTGACCAATACTTGTTGGCAAGCTTGCCACAATCCCACTGAAAATGATCAGTGAAAGGCCCTGATTTCGAATACCATGTTCTGAGATCAACTCACCGAGCCAAATCGCAAACATAGACCCCGCAGTCATAGCAATCAAAGTCCCTAGTGTAGGAACAAGATCACCACCCCCAAACCCAAAGTTTGGCAGAATCGCAGCGTTCGAAAAGCGAAAGATTTGGATCTGCCCAATGGCATTCAAAAATGACATTGGAATTGCTAAGTACAGTGTCCACTTTTCCATCATTTGTCGACCTTCGCGTGGATCTTCTTCCATGCGGGTCTTCAATGCTGGAATAATTGGCACAAGCAATTGCAGAATAATCTGCGCAGTAATGTATGGATACACACCCATCGCTAGAACAGAGAAGTTACTTACTGTCCCACCTGCTAACAGATCAAAAACGCCTAGCGCCCCACCTTGGAATGTACCACCCTCAATAACTTGAGCGAGCACATCACGGTCTACACCTGGTGCAGGAATGTTCGCACATAAGCGATACAGCACCAAAATGCCAACCGTAATCAATAGGCGGTTGCGGAGGTCTTTTGCAGCCCAAAGGCGTCTAAATGCAGCTAGTCTCATAATGATTTCCCAGAATACTTAAAATTGGTTTGAGCAATATTTTCACTATAGCCCAAAGCTTTCTATCTAAAGATTTAGATTTCTGAGAGCTCCTATTAGCCTTCGAGAATTTCGACGCTACCGCCAGCTTTCTCGATTTTTTCTTTCGCACTAGGTGTGCATTTGTGAACCTTTACAGTCAATGCCTTGGTAATTTCACCACGACCCAATACTGCAAAAGGACCATCAGTTGCACTTTTCGCGAAGCCAACACCAGCCAATGTTTCTGGCGTAACTTCATCGCCCGCTTCGAAACGAGCATCTAAATCATCTACGTTGGCAACAACATAGTAGACCTTGTTGATGTTTGTAAAACCACGCTTGAATGGTAATTTGCGAACAAATGGCAGGTTACCACCTTCACGGTAGATATTCCCACCGCTACCGCGGCGAGCACCTTGACCTTTTTGACCGCGACCTGCAGTCTTACCTTGGCCTGCGGCAATACCACGGCCAACACGCTTACGACGGTGACGCGCACCATCTGAAGATCGAAGATCATGTAGTTTCATGGTTACGCCTCTGTGACCTCAACCAAGTGAGCAACTTTATAAAGCATCCCTTGCAACTGTGGGGTATCTTTTTGCTCCACAGTTTGATGCAGACGGCGCAAACCCAATGCACGCACAGTAGCTTTGTGGCGCTTGGTGTAACCAATTGGGCTGCGGACGAGTTTGATTTTCAAAACCTTGTCAGACATCGCACTAACTCCAAATTGGTTTGACGTCTTCAAAAGCCTTGCCGCGACGTTCTGCTTCTTCACGTGGGTTTTTCAATCCGCGCAAACCAGTGATGGTTGCTTGAATCACGTTCAGCTTGTTTTGGCTACCTTTTGACTTCGTCAAAATATCTTTCACGCCAGCGCATTCCAATACAGCACGCACTGCACCACCAGCAATAACACCGGTACCAGGCGTTGCTGGCTTCAAGAATACTTCAGCACCAGAATAACGAGAGGTTGTTTCGTGTGGAATAGTCCCACCAACCATTGTTACTGGCTTCATATCTGCTTTAGCACGTTCAGACGCTTTGCGAATGCCATCAACAACGCTATTTGCCTTGCCAATGCCAACGCCTACGCGTCCACGGTTATCACCTGCTACCATCACAACACGGAAAGCAAAACGGCGACCACCTTTGACAACCTTTGCGACACGATTGATGTCTACAATGCGTTCGTCAAATTCTGGCTCTTCTCTTTTTTGTTCACGATTATTTCGTCTAGCCATTTTTCTATCCTACAGTTTCAGACCAGCTTCGCGAGCAGCATCTGCTAACGCACGAATGCGACCTTGATAGCGGTAGCCACCGCGATCGAACACAACTTCACTAATCCCAGCATCGATTGCACGCTGAGCAACAGCAGCACCAACAGCCTTAGCTTGTTCGGTTTTGTTCTTATCTGACATTTCGCCACGCAATGTGTTATCTAATGAAGATGCGTGTGCAATTGTTACACCGTTTACGTCATCAATGACTTGGGCAACAATATTCTTCGCACTGCGATAGATATTCAAGCGTGGGCGTTCTGTTGTCCCGTGCAATTTACGGCGAACGCGCTTGTGGCGAATTTTTCTTGCTTGTTCTCGACTTTTCTTAGCCATAATACTAACCAGCCTTACCAGCTTTACCAGCTTTACGGCGAACGTATTCGCCAAGGTAACGGACACCTTTACCCTTGTAAGGTTCTGGTGGACGCCAGCCGCGAATTTCAGAAGCAACCTGCCCCACAACTTCTTTGTTAGGACCAGTTACTGTTACTGTACGCGCCTTTGGATCAGCAGCAAATGAAACACCTTCTGGTGGAACAATTTCTACTGGGTGAGAGAAACCAAGGCTCATCACCAAGGTTGATCCTTTCAATTCAGCGCGATACCCAACACCATGGATTTCCAAGACCTTTGACCAGCCTTGAGAAACGCCATGCACCATATTATTGATCAGTGCGCGGGTCGTACCATGGAGAGCACGCATTGCGGGCTCATCTGATGGGCGTGTAATTTTAATTTCAGGGCCATCTTGTTCAATGGCGATTTGTGGGCTAAACGTACGTTCCAATTCGCCCTTTGGGCCTTTCACCTTTACGTGTCCACCATTGATATCAACAGTAACACCAGCAGGAACGGTGATAGGCAATTTCCCAATACGTGACATATTTCAGTACCTCGCCTACCAAACTTTACAAATGATTTCCCCACCCACACCTAAACGGCGAGCGCGGCGATCACTCATAACGCCCTTTGGTGTTGAAACGATGGAGATACCCATCCCAGACAATACCCAAGGGATTTCACGTTTACCCGCATAAATGCGGCGACCTGGCTTACTAACGCGTTCTACACCAGTCAAAACTGAACGACGGGTGCGGCGTTCGCCAATGTACTTCAACTTGACTTGCAGTGAAGCTTGTGGCTTACCTTCTTCTTGCGTTACAAAGTAGTCTTCAATATAGCCTTCATCTTTCAAGATGTTGGCAATTGCAATTTTCATTTTTGAGCTAGGCATGCTAACCGAGGTGTGCCCTGCCATATTGGCATTGCGAATGCGGGTTAGCATGTCAGCTATTGGATCACTCATGCTCATAAGACGGATATCCTTATAGCTTTACCAGGATGATTTCACAACGCCCGGAATTTGACCACGTAATGCGTGTTCCCGGAAGCAGATGCGGCACAACCCAAATTTGCGCATGTAACCGCGA
>JAHDBS010000236.1 GCA_020630225.1 Anaerolineales bacterium
CGCCACGTCACAATAGTGAGAGATGGTGCCTCTCGCTGAGCTTGGCGAATGAAAATGCTGGCACAAGAAATTGCAAAAATGCCGATTCCTAAGACCAACAATGGATTAACAGATGGTTTGGCGTTTGCCGGGGAGGATGTCATGGGTAGCGTCTATCGCTAATTTTCTACAGTCTCTAAGGTTCTCGAGGCGCTGTTTTTATTGACAAGAAATTTTGTCAGAGATACAATCGAAATCGAAGTTAACCAAAGTAAATATTTGCCGATCCCCTTTGAAATTTTAGGGAAGATCGGTTGCAGATTTTAGCCTTATATAAGGCTCATTTGTAAGACGTACTTATTCTAGTACACTGGAAATAAACAATTTTCGGAGACGTTTGAAATGACCCATGTAATTACCGCTCTGTGCTTGCGCGACAGCTCTTGTGTCGAAGTATGCCCAGTTGAATGTATCATCCCAGGCAAGCCAGAAGGCAAATGGCCACTTTACTACATCGATCCAGACACCTGCATCGACTGTGGCGCTTGTGTTCCAGAATGCCCATACGAAGCAATTTTCGCTGAAGACGAAATCCCAACCGATTACGAAGCAATGGGTGGCGAATACTTGGCAATGCCAGAAGGCACCGCTGGTTACACAGAAGTGTACGAAGGCGAAAACGACCAAGGTGAACCAGTTGTTTTGAAAGCAACCCGCATTTTGGACGAAGGCGAAGTTGTTGACTTGACCGGTGACGCTGGCTGGAACGCTGCAAAAGCAAACGCTGACTACTTCGGTGACGGTGCCCCAGGCTACGACGCCTTGGACATGTAAACCAGACAGTCTGCAAGAATGACAATGAAAACGGAGTGCGATGCACTCCGTTTTTTGTTTAAAACTTGGACAAGCCTCTCATCTATAGCTTACCTAGAATTCACGGGCAGATTACCATCACGGCGCTATACTGATTCCAGCATTAGCCTCCGCATAACGCACCACATGTCTTCCTCCCCAAGTTCATCTGGTGCGTTATGTATTTAAGTAAGCATTGCTTACTGCGTAGTCCATTGCCCAGGCTTGCCAGCCGCGCCTCTCTTACAAACGCGCAATTTTCCTAACTAACTTCAATTCTGGATAAGACACTTGAAAAGCCCGTATTTCAAGGCAACTTCATGTAGTTTTTGCACACGAATTCGTTTCATTCGCATCTTAAACCCATCATGGGGAACCCAGAGATTTTGAAACTTATCCAAAACTGAGGTTAACTAAGCACCGCCTAAACACTTCTTAAACATCTCTTTAGCAGGCAGGGCTTGTATCTTATAAAACGGTTTCACGGTAAAAAATCATGATACTCTAGTAGCAGTTTGTTGACTTAATGCCCCACAGGAAACCCATGTCCCAACTACTTTCAAAACGCATATTAATTCCATTGTCAGTGTTTGCCCTGACAAGCTTTGCCTGTAGTACTTTTGCAAGCCCTGACCCGACTGCCGAGCCGCCCGCAGAGCCCGCAGTTGTTGAAGTTACCAAAGTGATTGAGGTCACTAAGGTTGTAGAAGTTGAAGAAACCACCGATGCCGTAGATGAAGCGGCAGCACCACTAGTGGACCCTAATCAGCCTGTCAAAGTAAGCGGCACTGCTGAGATCACATTTGTTTTGTTCGAGTCGTATTTGACCGAAACCTTTGTGATGCTCGAAGACTTAGCTGGCTTTGTAAACCGTGACTTTGAATACGAGCAGTCTGAAGAAAGCCAAGTCTTAGGCCCACTTTTCTCTACTGATGAAGACTCAATTTATGAGTACACCTTGAACTTGCCAATTGAGCCAGTCGCGCAGCTTGTCGATGTAGACAATAACGGCGCAGCCGACACAGGTGTGCAGATCTTTGCGGCAACTGTACAGGCTAATCTCTTAGATGGACCATTCCTTGGTGACAACGAAACCGGGGGCTGGTCAAGCACCTGGACGTCGTTACGCATTGATGAAGAAAATGAAGACGAAATTGTCGGTGGTCTCATGCTCGTTTGGGCTCCAGATGCCAACCAAGGCTTCCCAACGGACTTTGGCCCAGATGGCAAACTCTTTACGGAAGATGATCCGACTGCGCCAATTGCGCAAGGGTACAGCGTTGTCAATTTAGACGAAACGCCATTCAATGTTTACACCGAGCGTGAGCCAGTGCTGCCTTTGTATGAAGGCGATGTGGCCGCAAAGGACTACACCGAAATGGGCTATATGGAAGCCTTTGATGCACTGTTTGCCAAAGCTTCTGTTGAGTATCCATTTACAGAGATGAAAGGCATCGACTGGGATGCCCTGTATGCCGAGTATGCCCCACGCATGCAAGAAGCAGATGAAAAAGGCCGTTATGACCTGTACTTCTTCACTTTGCGCGACTTTGCAAACGACATTCCTGATGGACACGTTGGCGTACAAGGCGACGACCGTGATTACTTCCGCGAAAACGTTATTGGCGGTCTCGGCATTGGGCTTACTGAGCTTACCAATGGTGATGTGATTGTCAGCACGTTAGTGCCGAATGCTGCCGCTGCCAATGCAGGCATTCAGCTTGGCGCACAGATCTTTGAATGGAATGGGGTGCCAATTGAGCAAGCGATTGACGAAAGCGTGCCATTAGACGGGCCTTACTCTGCGACACACGTTGAGCGCCTCGAAAAAATCTTGTATCTCCCGCAAGGACAGCTAGACACTGAAGTCACCATTGGCTACGTCAATCCAGACTTGGAAGCAGGAGAAGTCACCCTGACTCGCGCCTTCGAAGTCGATGCCTTCTTAGAAAACTATCTATACGCTGGCATTCCGGAAACATCGGCACCGGTTGAATACGAAATTGTTGGGCAGAATACTGGCTATATCCGCATTTGGTCCATGTCAGACGACTTGAACCTGACCTTACGCTTGATTGAACGCGCTGTCGCTGACTTTGATGCACTCGAAGTCGATGCCATCATTTTTGATATGCGCACCAACGGCGGTGGGTCGCCGCTTGGGGGTCACATTGCAGGCTTCTTCACTAACGAAGAACTGGAGTTAGCACGCGGCTATTACTACAGCGAAGCTGCTGGCGAATTCACAACCCACGGGCCAGCAGACACCATCGAGCCAGATGACTCAATCAACTACGATGGTGAGGTTTATGTATTGGTCAGTCCAGGGTGTGCCAGCGCGTGTGAAAACGTAGCCTATGCAATTGGCCAAACTCGCCGCGCAACCATCGTGGGGCATTACCCAACCAACGGCATCTTTGGTGAGGTTGGCCGCGGCCAGTACGACTTACCAGACGACGTGTCATTCCAAATCCCAACGGGGATGGATATTGCACCGGATGGCACCATCATTATTGAAGGCACTGGTGTCGTGCCAGACGAAACCGTTCCAGTAACCATGGAATCTGTCTTCTATGAAGGCGACTATCTATTGGACTACGTCCTCAATCTGATTTATTAAATTTGTTGTAGCGCCACGGCTTGCCGTGGCCTCACGAATGCTTTTACGGAGTAACTATGAATAAAACAATCGCAATTCTTGGCGGCCTAATTGGCGCTTTTGCACTCGCGGTAATGACCGGCGTCGGGGGCTATTTCCTAGGACGACAAAGTGTTCAACCAGAAGTCGTCGAGAAAATTGTTGAAGTTGAAAAAATTGTTGAAGTGGTGCAAACCGAACCTGCCAGCTGTGATGATCACGACGCCAGTGGTGCTGGCACCGCCGATTCAGAACCAGCCTTAGGGCAAGTCAATCCAGTTGGCACAAACTTCTTAGCGGTCTGTCCAGCCGTTGGCACTGACCTTGACGGTAGCGTCGCGGACGTCCCAAGTGACCTTGAAGACGAGTATGAACCTATGTGGGAAGCTTACGAGCTTCTCAAGAAAAATTACGTCTTCGCCGAAGAACTTGATGACCAAGAATTGGCTTGGGGTGCAATTAACGGGATGCTGCAAGCAGCTGGTGACCCACACACGTCTTACATGACGCCAGTGCAATATGAAGAAACCCAGCGCCAATACGCTGGTGAATTCGAAGGGATTGGCGCCGAAGTCGACACCAGCGGAGACTACTTGCGCATTGTTTCACCACTGCCAAACTCTCCAGCCGAAGAAGTTGGCTTGCTGCCAAATGACCTCATCATTGAAGTAGATGGGCAAGACGTCACCGGCATGGATGCTTGGGACGTAATCTTCATGGTTCGTGGACCGGCTGGCTCACAAGTCATCCTGACTGTCTTCCGCGAAGGCTCACCTGAACCGCTTGAATTCAACATCACTCGCTATAAGATTGAATTCCCAATGGTAGAAGGCGAAATGTTGACTGAAAACAACTTGGCCTACGTCAAAATCAATCAATTTGGCGATGAAACAGACGCCGAGCTGGAAATCATGCTCGAAGAATTGCTGGCGCAAAACCCAGCTGGTTTGATTTTGGACCTGCGTAATAACCCTGGCGGTCTACTGAACCAAGCGATTGAAGTCGGGTCTGAATTCGTCCGTGAAGGACCAATTACCATCCAAGACTTTGGTGTTGACGAAGCCCGCCGCGAATTCGCAAACGAAAACGATGGTATTGCCTTAGACATTCCAATGGTTGTGCTCATCAACAATGGTAGTGCGAGTGCGTCTGAAATTGTTGCTGGCGCAATTCAAACCTTTGACCGTGCCCCAATTGTTGGGGAAACCTCATTTGGGAAAGGCACAGCGCAAACATGGGTGGGGCTGTCAAACGGCCAAGGCGCAGTGCGCATCACAAACTCACGTTGGTTATTGCCAGATGGCGCGACCATCAACCAAGTCGGGATTACCCCAGACATCGAAGTCGAACTAACGATTGAAGATCGTGAAAATGATCGTGATCCACAGTTAGACAAAGCGATTGAATTGCTCACGCAATAATCAAACGCGCAAATCTTCGCTAAAATCAACGGGCAGCCTACATCAGGTTGCCCGTTTTTATTTACCCAATGAGTGATCTAACGTCTTTATACAGCGCTATTGTGGCTGACTTAGAGCAAGCTGGGGCAGTAAGCCCTTACCCAGCTGATGCCAACGAACCTGACCCGCGCTATCTAAGCTATGGCGTACGCGCGCCACAGCTGAAAGTGATTATTCAAACTCATCAAGCGGCACTTAGAAAGCTATCTAAAGCGCAGAAACGCCAGCTAGCACACCAACTTATTGAATCTGGCTATGGCGAACAACAATCTGTCGCCTTACATATTCTGAAACCACTTACTGCTTATTTTGAGCCAGATAAGTTTGCTGAATTGGATCACATCATTCGGGCCCTGCGCGGGTGGAGTAAAGTCGATGCCTATACTGGCAACTTACTCCCCAAAATTTTGCTCAGCTATCCAGAGGAATTGCTACCACTCGTCCAAACCTGGAATCAGGATGCAAATATGTGGCTGCGCCGCACCAGCGTCGTGCTATTTACACGCAACATAGCCAAGAGCCGCCAGTTTACCGATGTTGCCCTCTCGCTCGGAGAACAGCTTCTATTTGACTCGGAAGACCTTGTGCAGAAAGGCGTTGGCTGGATGTTGAAAGACCTAATGAAAGTTGAAAAAGCGCGGATTTTGCCTTATGTACAAGACCTACGGCGGCGGAACGTTTCCAGCACCATTACGCTTTACGCAATTCGCGACTTGAAAGGAGCGGAGCGTAAATCAGTGTTAGCGCATTGAGCAAACAACAGTCTAAGGGGATATGTGACAACACAGACTCACCTTGGGTCAAGTAAAATATCAGACCACACTAATATTGCTCAGATAATTCTGTTGTACGATGGTCTTAAGAATACGAAACCAGACCTTCTGTAAGGAGAACTTTGACTTATGTTCGGAATTAGTCCGATTTATATGATTTTGATGGCTGTCGCGGCTGGGATCACCGGTCTCGCTAGCTGGCGCGTTCGCGCAAATATGAATAAGTACCACAAGGTACGTAACACCCAAGGCATGACCGGCCACCAAGTTGTAGAAACGCTCAAGCGTCGTTATAACATGCCGGACTTAGCATTTGAGATCACCAACAGTGGTGACCATTACGATCCACGCAGTCACACACTGCGCTTGTCAGCGGCTAATGCCCAACAACCGTCTATTACCGCAATGGCTGTTGCTGCGCATGAATTTGGACACGCCCTCCAGCGTGAAACCAAGTATCCATTGCTAGGCTTACGCTCTGCCATGGTGCCGGCTGTCAACATTGGCTCCCAAATGGGGCGCTACCTCATTTTCGGTGGGTTGCTGCTGATGAGCTTCATCAACAGTGAAATTGGGCTTTACATTGCCGCACTTGGTTTGCTCGGGTTTGCCGCAACCACCTTGTTTGCCTTTGTCACCTTGCCTGTTGAATTCGATGCTAGTCGCCGCGCGATGAATGTCTTGAAAGAAAGCAACTTGCTCATGGCTGGTGAAGACGCCGCTGGCACTCGCCGCGTGCTTTGGTCTGCTGCAATGACCTATGTCGCAGCCGCCGCAGTTTCACTCATGCAACTACTCTACTTCGCCTTCCAAATCTTTGGTCGACGCGACTAAGCACAGCTAAGCATTAGTAAAAAACAGAAACGCGATCCTAGTCAGGGTCGCGTTTTTTGATTCGGTACGCTCTTTAATTTACCTAATCTAACCTAAATCTAACCTCAATAAACCTTAACGCAACATCACCTTCCTGCGGGATACACTAGTCAGGTCAAGCAGTCCGTAGCCATTGTTTGAGCAAGTATTGGTAGTAGCTATAAGCGACGTTAGCAACCGCAAACGCGATTGTATCGGTAGAGAGAGGTTTTGGAACAAGCGCCCATCCAGCATGGCTGGACTTGTTTCATCTATAAGGCCAAACAACTTTCATGAGGGAGCACTTATTTGCTACGGAGTGCCAAAAATGCCGCCTATTCTCAGGCGGCATTTTTTGTTTTAAGCGGCAATCCCATAAACCAAGATCGTCCGCAGCGCACCTCATGATAAGATAATATTGCGTTAC
>JAHDBS010000237.1:0-4192 GCA_020630225.1 Anaerolineales bacterium
ACCTGAGGCGGTATGCTGCCATATAAGGTTTGGGTGGCGTCTGACCAAGTGACGTCAATTTCGCCAGTTGCGTCCCGAACCGTAAGGATCGTCAGCCCCGGATAAGGTTCTCGCACATGTCTCACCACTCCCGTAATTTGCTGCGGCGTGACCGTTTCGTCTAAGGCCAGCGCAACAACTTGCACAGCATTGGCTTTAGGAGAGCGAATTTCAAGCGTATCTATACTGGCAAGGCTAAGTGAAACTGTGTCAGCGCGATAAGACAACGTTCCTTCCAAGGTGACCATATCTCCAGGCTTGGGAATATGTTGTTGCGTCAACAATTCACGCGTTTCAGTTTGGTAGCTCCGCACCCGAAGTTCGCCAGTCTCATCGGCGATGGTAAAGGTCAGGTAATCTGTTCGCACATCGTAGCGCGGCAGTTCGATGACTTGAGCTGTAACGCGCACATAGCCCATATTCATCAGGGCATCGATATCAGCTATACGTTGGATCTCAGGCACACCAGCCTGCGTCGCGCCCACCCCAAGGGCAACAGTGCCTAAGATGGCAGCAAGCACAGCGAGCCAACGCAAACTGATAATTGAAACTTGTTTCGGCATGGATGTTTTATGCATAGCAATGGACGTTAGCAGTTGAAAGCGTTAACCTATTGCGGGAGCGGCAACGCTTCCAACTGCATCGGTGCACTTAACGCCCACACACTACATTTTCAGCAAAGATTGGATTATTCAAATGACATTCGAACCAGCCTATAACTCCTACCGGTCTGCCACAATGGGAACCAAAGGAATGGTGGCTACGAGCCAGCCTTTGGCCGTTGCTGCCGGTCTAGATATCTTGCGCCAAGGCGGCAATGCTGCTGATGCAGCTGTGGCGACTGCCGCCGCGCTAGCTGTCACTGAGCCATGCTCTACTGGGATTGGCGGCGACTGCTTTGCACTGTATTACGACGCCCAAACACAGCAAGTCAGCGCCTTGAACGGTTCTGGACGCGCCCCAGCAAACCTCAACCTAGCCACGTTGAATGCAGCCGGCATGCAAGACGCTTGGACTCCATTTTCAGTCCATAGCATTACGGTTCCGGGTGCTGCAGCAGGATGGTGCGACACCATTGATGAACTAGGCACGTTATCGTTAGCCGAAGTGCTTGCACCAGCCATTGCACTTGCAGAAGATGGGTTTCCTGTTGCACCGCTTACGAGTTATTTCTGGGCGCGTGGCACCGAACGCCAGCTTAGCAAGGCTACCAATGGCGAAGAATTGACCATTGACGGACGTGCGCCACGGAAGGGAGAACGCTTCCGCAATCCGGGCATGGCACGGACTATGCGGTTGCTAGCAGAGCAAGGAAAAGCAGGCTATTACGAGGGTGAGATTGCTGACGCCATTATTGCTGTGATCAAACAAAACGGTGGTGTGATGACCCATGCAGATCTCGCGCAACACACCTCTACTTGGGTTGACCCAATTCACACTGACTATCATGGAATGCGCGTTTGGGAGTGCCCGCCAAATGGCCAAGGGTTAGCTGCGCTATTAGCGCTCAATCTGCTATCTGAATTAGACATTGCTAGCTTGGCGCCGCTAAGTACAGAACGCTTACACCTTCAAATTGAGGCAATGCGTTTAGCCTTTGCCGACACAGCTTGGTATGTCACTGACCCTGAATACAGCAATATTCCAGTGCCGGAATTACTGTCAAAAAGCTATGCAGCCGAGCGTGTGAAACTCATCAATCCTGAAAAAGCCACGATTGACCAAGTTCGCGGTGCGCCAGTTGCGAGCTCAGACACTGTATTACTGAGTGTTGTTGACCAATGGGGCAATGCTTGTTCTTTCATCAACAGTAACTATGCGGGGTTTGGCACAGGTATTGTGCCAAAAGGCTTTGGGTTCACACTGCAAAATCGCGGCGAGAATTTCAGCTTAGACCCTAACCACCCAAATGTAGTTGCGCCTCATAAACGGCCTTATCACACCATTATTCCTGGAATGCTGACCAATGCCGCTGACAATAGTCTGATTGGTCCATTTGGCGTGATGGGTGGTTTCATGCAACCACAGGGGCATATGCAGATGGTAGTCAATATGGCAGATGATGGCCTTGACCCTCAACAAGCGCTAGACCAAGCCCGGTTTTGTATTGAAGATGGCACGGCTGGCGGTCAGGTCGGATTGGAAGAAGGCATCTCGCTGGAAACAATGTCTAAATTAGCCCGAATGGGACACCCAATGCGCCCAGTTCATGGGTACGGGCGTGCGCTCTTTGGCCGTGGGCAGATCATCACGCGCGATGCTGACGGCATTGTCACTGGTGGCAGTGACCCGCGCGCCGATGGTTGTGCAATGCCACAATAAGAGGCTAGTTGAGTGGTAGGTTGGGCGTGCATTTGGCGTTGGGCGTGCAACGCGTCTACGTCAAGTCGAACCACCTCAGCCGTCCTATACTAAGGACAGATCAACTTTAGTTTCCTCTTTCTCTTTTCTCTTCCTGGTAAATGCAAACGTCGGACATTGTGTACAATGTCCGACGTTTTGCATTTTTGTAGACATTTGTACTTTATTTTTCAAATTTCCCTAGCTATTTGCCATAAACACGCTATTCTTATTGATGGGGAGGACAGTTTTAGAATGCAAAGGTCCGGAGTAGTAATCAATGGCTAAACGTGTCGACAGAAGAGTAGCACGCACAAAAAGAATGTTGAGAGAGTCGCTAATGGAGCTGATTTATGATCACCCATTTGAGACGATCACCGTTCAACAAATTACAGAACGCGCCAACTTAGGCCGCGCAACGTTCTACATGCATTACAAAGACAAGGAAGAACTTTTCTTGCTCAGTATGCAGGAAGAATTTACGGAACTTGTTGAACGCATTGCAGAAGAAGAAAGCAAATTGGGATATCAAGAACCTGTTGAAATTTTGTTCGACATTTTGGCAGAGCGCCCGCAGGTTTTCTCAACGTTGTTTGCTGGTGGTGGTAAAACAAAATTCCACAATATGACCCGCGACTTTATTGCAAATCAGACAGAGATGCGGTTTCAAACCATCCTGAGCGATATCAACATTCCAATGGACGTTATGGCAATGTATTTCGCTGGAGCATTGACGAATATGGTCAGCTGGTGGCTAGAAAACGATCGGCCTTACTCACCCTATGAAATGAGCGTACTGATCAATACAATGTTCTTCCAAGGCGTGTCACAGTTCGCGCAAATCAATCGCTCCTATACTGAAAATCTACCTAAATTTGTAAACGATAGCGGCATGTTTGGCGAAATTGCCATGCTGCAATAAATCACACTCATTTTCATTAGAAACGTTGACACCTCCAATCTGGGGGTGTTTTTGTTTAAGTCAGCTAAGACACCAGTCACCTAGAAAATGAAAGCCCCATAAGCAACACCTAGGCTAGCAAGACACTTGGGTAATAAGGTTGCAAATGAGTACGTCTAGACAATAAACCTCCGACTTTATTGCCCAAAGGAATTTTCAATGACATCTTCTCTACTTACTCTTGCCAATTGGCGGCGCGAAGTTAGCGAGCTTTACGCCCATGTGCGCCAAGTGGCTGTGCATGACCCAGCGCGCGCTGCGGCTGTATTCCGCGCACAGCGTGACCATATTTTCAAACATCATGTCGATAGCCCCATTGAGGCGCAAATGCGTGCTGAGTATTCGGGCGTCAGTTACTTTGACTATGACCCTACTTGGCGTGTCATGGGGACAGTCGAGCAAATTCGCAATGCCCAACCAAGGTCTGTAAACCTCGCTGGCGATGGTGTCATGCGCTACTTGCCGATTGGCAAAGTCCATTTCACAGTCCAGAACCAAGCCGCTATGCTCACGCTTTTCTGGATCGAAGGCTATGGCGGTGGTCTGTGGTTACCCTTCAAAGATGCCACGAGCAACGTGTCAACGTACGGCGGCGGACGTTACTTGTATGACAGCATCAAAGGGGCTGACCTTGGGGTAAGTGGTAATCAAATTACCTTGGATTTCAACTTTGCTTACAATCCATCTTGCTCCTATTCGCCGCGCTATGTGTGTCCATTGTCACCTGAGGAAAACGTGCTGCCATTCGATGTTGCCGTTGGTGAAAAGCATAATCCGGCAACCATGGAACAAGCCGTGAAGCTGGTGCAGGTGGCGTTGAATTAGAGAGCACTCGTATATGTAAGCCAAAGC
>JAHDBS010000237.1:4292-6973 GCA_020630225.1 Anaerolineales bacterium
GAAGCTGGTGCAGGTGGCGTTGAATTAGAGAGCACTCGTATATGTAAGCCAAAGCACGGGTCTACTCAATACCCATGTCAACGCATTGTGACCTCTGCCATAACGCAAAAACGGCCATCTGCATTAGATGGCCGTTTTTTATACTTGCTTGTCGCTAACGGGTTAGCGCATGTTTTGCGCAATCCAGTCGACGTATTCAGTTACTCGAGTGTAGACCCCAGCGCTGTTTGGTGCGCCACATTCGTCACCCCAGCTGACAACACCTGCCAGTGCTTCGCCAGTACCGTCTGCGTTTGGCACTGTCAGTGGTCCACCGCTGTCACCGTAGCAGCTGTCTTTGCCGCCTTCTGGCGTTCCAGCGCAGATTTCACCAGCTTGGATGGCGTCATCACCCAATTGTGCTTTACAAGTTGCTTGTGAGATCAGTGGAATGCTCACACCGAACAATGCATCTGGGTAACGTTCATCGTTTTCGCCCATTTGGCCCCAACCTGTAACCCGTGCCAAGATACCGGCTTCGTCAAGGTGGGTAGTTGCTGGCGTTACCAATTCGATTGGTGTCCCGGCTGTTGCTGGGCGTTCCAGCTTGACCAAAGCGATGTCATGATCTTCGCCACCAGTTTGAGCGTAACCTGGGTGCAGAATGATTTGTGCAGCTGGAATGCGCTCGCCTTCGTTACTGCTTAGGACGTGCCGACCAATTACATAGTCGATGTCGCTGGCATTCGCATCTTCTAAACAGTGAGCAGCCGTCAACACCCATTGTGGTGCGATGAGCGAGCCACCACAGCCTTGACCATAGTAAGCGTTGCTTTCGCGGCTGTCGACCTGTGCGACCATCCATGGCTGCGCACCTGGCGTTGCTTCAGTCTTACCAAGGCTATTGTTGGCTAAGTCGCTGTCGTCATAGTTATCGGCTGGTTCGGTGCCTTCGTCGTAGTAGCCACCATCCTCATTTGGGTCGTAGTCTTCATCGTCATAGTCAGCGAAGTCTTCGTCATAGAAGTAGTCTTCATCGTCCCAAAACCCGCCGTCATCGAAGAGTACATTGCCATCAATATCTTCAGCATACTCGTACCAGCCTTCGTCATCTTCGTAGTACTCGTAGTAGCCGTCAGCATCGTCACAGATTTCCATGTAGTAGTCTGCTTCTTCAAAGATTTCACAGCCATCAACTTGAGCGTGGGCTGGTTGGGCGAATGGCACAGCAAAGAATGCGAGGAATGCGGCCAAGAAAATGCTTGCGATCAATGTTGTTGATTTAGTTTTGCTGAACATGAGGTTCTCCTTAGTCATAAGCGCGCTGAGTTGTGTTGCGCGGTGTTGTTTGTTTGATGACTAAAGAATACGATTTGGGGCGTTTTTGCGGATCGGGCTAGAAACGGAAGTTTTTATGCGACTTTTGGCGTAGTTGTTTCTGGTCTGGAGGATGTAGTGAAAATTTTGCCGCGGATGAGACGTGACGAGGCAGATGTGTTTACCTCAATCTATCTCGTCCTTCTCGTCCGCGGCTAGCTTCTTCTACTGTAGTCCTAACTCATGAGCATCAAGCTAAGCGTTGAAATACTTGCTACGTCAAGATTTCATAATAAAACAAAGGTCGTGTCATGGAGAGCACGAACGAAGCCTACTTTGGTTTATGGAATATACGCGTGCGAACCATCTGGATGGTGTATTTTCATTGACGATGGCCTTGATAGTGCTGTCTTCAGATCCCTCACACGCGATGTTTTAACTGACCTAGACGCTTTGCGAACGTGTTCGTGATGACACACCTCAGTCTTAAGCTAGCAGATTTGCTTAGCTTGATGCATACCTGTCTACTGCTGAACTAACTCAAGATCAATATTGATTTTGATGTCTTCCCCAACAAGCACCCCACCCGTTTCGAGCAGTTGATTCCAAGTCAGACCCCACTCGGTGCGGTTGAGCTTTGTGCTGGCAGAGAAGCCGGCGCTGGTATTCCCCCATGGGCTTTGCGCAGTGCCAAGGAATTCAACATCTAACGTCACTGGCTTGGTGACGCCTTTGATAGTCAAGTCGCCATGCAGCTTACCTTCGCGCCCACTAACGTCTACGCTTTTGCTGACGAATGACATTTGCGGGAAGTTCTCTGCGTCAAAAAAGTCTGGTGATTTCAAGTGACCGTCGCGGTCTGCATTGTTGGTGTCGATACTAGCAACATCGATGTTGACGTTGACCGTGGTATTGGCTGGCGCATCTGGATCAAAGTCGATGCTGCCGCTGAAGTCTGCGAATCGCCCGCGAACGATTGCGATCATCATGTGTCGAACTGAAAATGAAATATCTGAGTGTGCTGGATCAATTTGCCAAGCCATGGGATTGTGTCTCCTATTGATTGAAAGTTGTTGCGAGACGTGCTCGCGTTTGACAATCAGAAGGATAGGACTCAGCTGGCGTTAGCGGATATGAAAACGTGCGTGGGTTTTGTGATTTTTGCGGAAGAGATTCAACGCGGAGACGCAAAGGGCGCGGAGTTCTTCTACTTTTTAGAGAGCATTGAGCCTGTCGAAATACGGCATTGCGCGCTGGAAAAGACTTTGTGAGTGAAAACTCTAACTTTCCTCTGCGCTTGCCTTGAGCTTAGTCGTAGGGTCTCCGTGTTAAAGATCAGGATGTTGTTTCAACACGGTATTGTGTTGGAGAAACGCCCACAGCGT
>JAHDBS010000238.1 GCA_020630225.1 Anaerolineales bacterium
TTCCAGCGTCACCGGCAATTGCGTTGGTGCTGCTGAAGTCTTGCGGATCGTTTTCAATGATCGTGTAGAAGCCTGGTGTCAAGTCGTTGAACTTGTACTTGCCTTGTGCATCGGTCAGGATGCTTTGAACGACATTGCCAGTGGCGTCGAGCAAGTCGATTTGGACACCTGAGATTGGTGCTTCGCCTGCATCTAGTGCGCCGTTAGCGTTTGCATCGTTATAGACATTACCCATAATCATGATGCCGCCTGGCTCGCTGTCTAGGAAGTCATGACCGTTGTATGAGCGATTGTTTTCATTGGCTTGGACGGTGATCGTGTTTTCGTTGACACGGCTACCGTTGTCGCCAGCGACTGCGTTAGTGCTAGTGAACCCTTGTGGGTCGGTTTCGCGAATGGTGTAGACACCTGGAGCAAGGTCGTTGAACTTGTACTTACCAGTTGCATCAGTCAGTGCGCTTTGGACAACTTGACCATTCACATCAAGCAAGTCAACTTGGACACCAGCGATTGGTGCTTCGCCTGCATCTAATTGACCGTTTTGGTTAGCGTCGTTGTAGACGTTACCCATAATCATGATGCTTGCTGGGATTGCGTCTAGGAAGTCATTGTCTTCATATGACTTGCCTGGTTCATTGGCAACAACTGTGATGGTGTTGTCATTGACACGGCTACCGCGTTCTCCCGGGATCGCATTGGTGCTGCTGAACCCTTGTGGGTCAGTTTCAACAATGGTGTACAGACCTGGCATCAAGTCTGAGAAACGATAATCGCCGTTTGCATCCGTTGTTGTTGTGCCCACTGTTTGACCGTTTGAGTCTGTCAGTTGGATTGTTACGCCACTGATTGGTGCTTCACCTGGATCAAGTTGGCCGTCAGCATCAGCGTCGTCAAAGACGGTACCAGCAACTTCAACCTTAGGTTGCGTATCCAAGAAGATTTGATTTGGATAGCTTTGACCTGGGGTCGTTGCTTGAACAGTGATGTTGTTTTCATCGTTACGGCTGCCACCGGTGCCTGGCACTGCGTTGGTGCTGCTGAACCCTTGTGGGTCAAACTCTTGGACACGGTAGGTGTCTGGTTGCAAGCCTTCGAATAAGAAGCTGCCGTCTGCGCCAGTGGTAGCACGATCTACGATTGCACCGCTGGATGCGACCAAGTCAATGGTTACGCCAGAGAGTGGTTCTTCACCTGCATCTTGAATGCCGTTAGCGTTTACATCATTGAAGACAGCACCTGAAATGCTCACTGGAGCTGGAGTTGCTGTGACTTCTGGATTTTCTGCCCCTTGCACATCGGTTTGTGGAACTTCAGCCACAGATGCTGGTGTGCTGGTTGGGGTAGCTGTGTTTGTTGGCAACGGCGTATTCGTTGGGATAGCTGTTGCTGTATTTGTTGGCACCTGCGTTGGTTGAATAATCGTGGTTGCCGTTGGTTCTGGAGTCCACGTTGGTTGTGGGGTCCAGGTTGGTGCTGGCGTAAACGTTGCTGGTGGCGTGTTCGTTGGAACTGCTGCCGCAACAGATGGCGCTTGCACGGTTGCCGTTGATGTAGGCGTTGGTGTATTTGTTGGAACAGGCGTGTTTGTTGGAACAGGCGTGTTCGTGTTTGTTGGTTCCTGCGTTGGTTGAATAATTGTGGTTGCAGTTGGTTGTGGGGTCCATGTTGAAACTGGGGTCCACGTTGGAGCAACCGTAAATGTTGGCGCAGGTGTGCGGGTTGGAACCGGTGTGTTTTGTGCACCTTGAACCTGTGGCGCAGGTGTGTTCGTTGGAACTGGCGTGCGGGTTGGTTCAGGTGTGTTGGTAGGAACCGGTGTATTTGTATTGGTTGGTTGTACCTGTTGAGTAGCAACTGGTGTGAACGTTGGAACCTGTGTAAAGGTAGGAACCGGTGTCCAAGTTGGTGCGACTGTAAACGTTGGCGCAGGCGTGTTGGTTGCGACTGGCGTGTTTAGCGGTGCTTTATCGCTTGGCGTGTTTGTTGCCGTTGGCGTTAGCGTGCTAGTTGGAACAGGCGTATTTGTTGGTACTGACGTTGCTGTACTAGTCGGTGCTTGTGTCCCTTGAACTGCAGGGGTGAACGTAGGCACTTGCGTAAACGTTGCGACTGGTGTGAACGTTGCTGGTTGCGTGAATGTTGGCGCGACAGTTGGCGTTTCCGTGTTCAACGGTGCTTTGTCGCTTGGCGTATTTGTAGCAGTTGGGGTCAACGTGCTAGTTGGCACTGTCGTATTTGTTGGGGTCAATGTGCCAGTTGCGGTTGCTTCAGCAGTGCTGGTTGGAGTAGTCAATGGGGCTTTGGCGTTATCCAAGAATGTTTGGCCGCCATAGATACCATCAGCTTCGGTTGCTTCAACAATAATCAAGTTGATGCTTGCTTTTACACCACCGGTGCCTGCAATTGCTTCGCGGCTAATAAAGCCGTTAGGATCACGCTCACGGACGCTGTATGTTCCTGGCGTTACCCCAGTAAATTCATATTCACCATCTGCGTCTGTAGTCACTGTTTCAACAATGTTGCCGCTTTCATCAATCAATTCGATGCTAACGCCATTGATGCCGCTGTCACCATCAGTGATTGAGCCGCTGCCGTCAACGTCGTTCAACACTGAACCACTAACAGTAACTGAACCGTTAGCATCAGCTTGGAAGTTGCCTTCTGCGTTATTGCTGTTTGGTGCAAATGCTTTTGCTGCAATTGAAACTGTTTCGTTGTCGTTTTTGTTTGGCGTGTTGTTTGCTGACGTTACAGAAACGATGACTTCTGTACAGTCTGAGAACGCGCTTTTTGGCATGCTCCATTCATAAATCATGAAATACATCCAATTTGTATTTGGTGTATCGAATGATTCTGCGCTTTGCCAATCAGCTTCGTCTGTGCTGCCGTTTGTGAAATCCCAACCGTGGATTGCTTCGTTATTTAAGTTCCAGGCTAACGATGATTCAACTTCGAACCCAGCTGGGGTAGAACCTGTTGCTTCAGCTGTGTAGTCTTCATTTTCGACTTTGTCAGCCAAATAATCGATTGTGAAATTAAATGAAGTGTTTCCATCGCAGGTATATTCCAAGCCGATGGAGTCGTCTGTTAGGTCTGAGAAGCTGTGGCCGTCTTGCCAGCCCCAGTCTGCAACATAAGTGTCGCTACCAAAGACATTTTCGTTGATTGCCTGATCAACAACTAGAGAGAAATACAAGTTGTCTGCATCAGATGTGGAAGCCAGCGCACCAAGTGTGCCGCTGCTTAGTTGTTCATATCCTTGTTCCAAGAGGCCATCTACCACAATCCCTTGTGCAATAGCGGTTGGAACAATGCCAACCACACCGGATAGCATTGAGGAAATCAGAGAAATAATTATTGTAATATCTAAAAATTTTGCGAAAGCTCTCCGACGCTTTCTGCTGAATACCTTTTTCATAGTGTCACCTATACCATTTGAAAAATTACGGGTACGTTAGTCATACGCTCCATCATTGTAGATAGGGGGGCAATTACGCACAATGAAAGACTCGATATAGTTCTGTTAGAACTTGGTTCGATTCCCTAGAAAGAGTTTCTAGACTGAAACTTTGCGTAAAAAGACACAATGTCTAGAAAAAAGTCATGCAAAGACTCTTGCGAATTTAGGCTGGCAGCAGGGCAAACGTTGCGAAGTAAAACAGCTTAAACGCGTATAATCGCGCGGTGTGTAATTTGATGAATTGTTCGATCAGGTGCACAATTTAGGTATCAATGACAACGGACAATCGTTTGAAGTTCAATCGTCAAGATTTACTGTTTCTTTTATTACTTTGTGTAATTTGGGGCTTTTATTCTTGGCGTTGGTTGACCCCCAATCCTGCGGATCAGGTAATGTTCTCTGAAGGTGACTTCAGTCATCATTACTTTGTTTACCGTACCCATACATATCGTGAGTTTCAGGCCGGACGCTTCCCTTTGTGGATGGACTGCACATTTGCTGGGTACCCCTTCCAAGCTGATCCGCAATCTTCACTGTTTTACTTACCAACAACAGCGAATTTGTTAATTCATATTGGGTTAGGGCAAGCTGAGTTTTCACTATATGCCTATCAGCTAGAAGCATTGCTTCACCTTCTGCTGGCAAGTTTCCTGACTTACTTGTTTTTGCGGTCTGAGATCAAGAAGCGTTTTCCTGCGCTCATGGGGAGCGCAATTTTTGCCTATAGTGGTTACCTGACTGGCTATCCGCCGCTACAGATTGCAATTCTTGAAGGCGGCATTTGGTTGCCCTTAGTGCTTTGGGGTCTAAAGGGCATTGCTTCGCAGCCGTTGCGCAGGCATTACGTCGCTTTTGTGTTTGCAACGGTGATGAGCGTGATGGCTGGCAATCCGCAAACTTACTTATATGTAGGTTATGCTGCGATCGCTTATTACCTTTACAAAGTTTGGCGCAACCGAACGCCTTGGGTGACAGCGTTATTACGCATTGGGATTTCAGGTGCATTCATTCTAGGCTTCTGCATTGTGCAGCTTTGGCCTACCTTGGAATACATGGGCCTCTCTACGCGCGCCTCTATTCCTTTTGATGAGTCTGGTTCAGGCTTCCCCTTGCGCGATATTGTTCAAATTTTGCTGCCTAATATTGTTAGCCTTTTCAATCCACTCTACTTTGGCATTTTGCCGCTGTTCTTAGTGTCATTGGCAATTACCAATGGGAAGCATCGTGATCGCTGGTTCTGGGTTGGGTTGGCAGCAATTTCGTTCTTGTTTTCTTTTGGGAAAAATTTGTTTGGCTTTGAAGTAGCCTACTTGCTAGCGCCGGGACACTCCCTTATGCGTAGTCAAGAGCGGCACGCGCAACTACTTAGCTTTGGTATTGCTGTTTTGTCAGCATTTGGCGTGGACGCACTTTTACAACTCGGTGGCGCGCAATTGCGTCAAGCACTGCATAAATATCAACGCGTTGCGATTTATGGAACAGTCGCCGCACTGCTTGCTTTGATAACGGTTGTACTTGCTGCCGAAGCACAGCTGGGGCAAATTGCAGCGCTTGGTCTAGGGAACAATTTCAGCTTGTTATTTCTAATGCTTGCTGCAACCGCTATTTTGCTGACGTGTATGCTGCGCTTCCCGCAAGCAATGCAAGCGCTTCTATGGGCAGGCTTAGCGCTTATTGTGATCGATTTGTTTAGTGCAAATCGATCTGTTACGGCAACAGCTTCGTATGATGCATTTCCGCCAGAAGCAGCCTTAACAGAAATTGTTGCCGATGATGCTGCATTTTTTCGCGTTCAAGATGACTGGCGTTTACCAGGCCACACGGCCTGTATGGCAGGCCTAGATGAAAACTATGGCATTGCGTCTATTAAGACTGATCGCATCGAACGTTTTGTCAATGAAGTGCCTGAAGAAACCCAGTGGGATTTACTAGGGATTAAGTATCTGGTGACGTGGAAGGGTGATCTGCTACGTGAAGATGGTTCTCAGATTGCGTATGAGCGTCTCTATCATGATGGCGCAGATACTTACACATATCGATTAGACGCGCAGCCACAACCAGCTTGGCTGGTTCATGATTGGGCTTACGTTGAAACCCAAGATGCAGCGTTGGAGAGCTTGAGCACAGCTGACTTTGATCCGTTTACAAAAGCAATCATAGAAGACGAACTAGTTATTCCAGCATCTTTAGGGGCTGGTAGTGTTGAGGTTGTCACCCGACACACAGGGAAGCTAGTGGTAAATGTTACAAGCGAACTGCCAGCATTATTAGTTGTCTCTCAAGCGAATTACCCAGGCTGGCAGGCAACGGTTGATGGAATTGACACAGATGTCTATATGGCAAATGCATTGCTCCAGTCTGTGCCAGTCCCAGCGGGAACGTCAACGGTTGTTTTAGAGTATGCGCCCCAGACATTTTGGATTGGTGTTTGGGTTGCGCTGGCGTCTCTAGTGTTGGGTATTGGGCTGCTCATTGTCTTCGTTCGCCCACAAAAGACTAAGTAATGACTGATTTTGGACGTTTTTTGCTTGGCAATGCCATCACGTTGCTTATTGCTGGGCTTGCGCTGTTTTACACGCGTCACATTTTTAAACAATATTGGCGGGCCTTTGCGAGCTTAGTTGTTGTTGAACTTGTACTCGTCAACTTGCACATGTGGGCTTGGTTTGACTTGCATCAGTTCTGGCGTTGGTTCCTCAATTTGGATGTAGAACTGACCTTAGGGTCAATGTTCTCCTCTGCCCAACTGTTGGTTATTGGGTTGGTTGCTTTGCTGCTGATTTTTGGCAGCAAGCAATTACTAGCGCGCCTTTATTGGATATTATTCTCTGCTTGGTTCATATTTCTAAGTCTTGATGAATATTTTGCCCTCCACGAAAAGCTAGAACCAAATACATTTATTGCGCTCTATTTGACCATTGGGGTCGTTTTAGCTCTGTTGACAGTACTTGTATGGAATAGCCAGCAACGTCAGCATACAACGCTGTATTTGTTGCTTCTTACTGGCTTTTTTACCTTAGGGATTGGGGGGCTTCTAATCGAGTCCGGCACGCTTATGCTTGCTGAGCGCTGGCCTTGGGTTCACAATATTTGGTTGGTTTCCATTGTTCTAGAAGAGTTTCTGGAGATGGTGGGGGCAAGCTTAGTATTAGTCACAGTCTTGTCGATGATTGTTCTTGAAACAAGATCGGGCGTTTCTGCAAAATGGCTAGCACCTGCAATTGGATTGTGGATGGCTTTACTTGCTGGCTATGTGTGGGTATTACCAAGTTTGCAATTCCGAACAGCGACACATGTTTCAACTACGTTCAACGAAGATCAGCTGCGGTTGATTGGGTACGAAGTAATGCGGGCTAACAGTATGGAGAGCACATTAAGTGTTGTGCAGCCCGATGATGTACTGATCGTGAATACATTCTGGAAAGCGGAAGACTTTCTAAAAGAGCATTACACATTTTCTATACATGCCTTGACCCAGCCAGATCAGCTTTC
>JAHDBS010000005.1 GCA_020630225.1 Anaerolineales bacterium
TATAACTAGCGTCTAATGTGTAACTAGATAAAAAAAGACCAGCGAAAAGCTGGTCTTTTTGTTTAACTGCTTACTATGTACTTGCGGCCTAATCAAATGGCAAACCGCTTGGGACACTGTCAGGAATAAGATAGGTCAAATCTTCTGCTGTTGGTGATGTGAGTGCTTGCAAAAATGCGACTAATGCGTCGATGTCTGCATCGCTTAGCGCAATGGGTTGTCGAATTTCAGGTGCTAGGACTGCTATTTCTGGCCAAGCTTGGTCTGTAGAGACATCAGCAAATACAGTGTAGAACTCGGCTGGTAATTCAGACAGATCATATGCAGCCAGCCCAGCTTCTGCATCTAGGTGATGCCGGATAACTGTTTCTAGATCGTTATAGACCCCATTGTGCATGTAGGGGGCTGTCAACGCAACGTTTCTCAGAGCCGGCGTTCGGAACATAAATTTTTCGTATCCGGCTTTAGAGATCTCGTAGCGACCATAATCAAGCGGCTCAAATTCTTCAGTACGCCCTGGACCATATTGAGGAACCCCAATATTGTGATGTAATTGATCTGTTAAGAGTGTGCCACTATGGCAAGCGCTACAGTTTGCTTCGCCTAGAAATAGCATTGCACCTGCTTTCTGCTGCTCTGTTAGCGCGTTGGTGTCACCAGCCACATAACGATCCCAAGGACTGTCTACAAATGTAAATGACTCTAGCTCGAATGCAGCAATCGCCTCAGCTGCGTGGGCAAATCCAAGGTCTTCTTGGGCAACATTAGGATATGCCGCTGCAAATAAGTCTTGATAAGCCGGGATGACTAAGAGGCGCTCCATCAACATTTCCCAAGTGTTGGTGACAATGTCTTCCTCCAGCAACGCTAGATCGTTAGCATCTCCGTAAAAATCAACATCCCCTTCAGTGCCACGCATTTCGACCTCAGATGTCACTGGGAACATGGCTTGAACAGCAAAAATAGTGTCTAGCTGTTCCGGAAGTTGGCTGCCAGCGGGTGAAATAATAACCCCGTTGTCTGCCCGGTGAATGCGACTATCCCAAAACGCAGAAGTCCAGAGAGTGGAATTTCTGTTGAAAATGTCTGGGGCGTTGCGGGGGGCAAATTCTCGTGATTCACCAATTTGACGGGCTGGACCGACTCCATGGCCACCGACACCAATTGAAAGAGGAATGCCATCTGCGCTTGCAGTTGTTGGGTGATGGCATGTGGCACATGAGATGTCCATGTTGCCACTCAGAATTGGATCAAAAAAGAGCGCTTGTCCTAAGTTGACCAGTTCGTCACTTGGGTCTAGCAACAGATGGTCTTCAAACGGAGTAATGTTGTTGGCCGCAATTTGCTGGCCCAATTCACGATCAACCTGACTAGTGCCCAATGAGACATAGCCAATAATTGCAATAACTAATAATAAAAATAATGAAAGGTATTTAAATTTCGCCATACTTTTTTGTAATCTGGATTACATTTGTGCGAGCGAAATTATCTATGACATGCATTGAATTCGCAATACCGTTCAAAACCTTTACAGCATATTTAGTTGTTATTGTTGTTGAATGAACTAAGTCAACGCCTGATAAACCGCAGTGCGGAACTGGCTACGAATAGCGTAGGCGCTAGATGGAATGCATTGAGTCATATTGATTGCAATCAGTTCTTCTACTGGGTCAATAATGCAAATGGTTTCTGCATAACCACCCCAGCCAAAATCACCAACAGACCCCATCTGTCCAGTACGTGTTGGGTCCATTGTTACCCCAACGCCAAGCCCAAAGCCAGCACCTTCCATAGGGTCACTCATTTCAAATCCGATTGGAAGCAAGTCAGGTGCAATGTGGTTTTGGCACATACGCTCAACTGTTTTGCGGCCAAGAATACGTTGGCCATTCAGAACGCCTTTGTTCAACAAGCAAGATGCAAATAGAAAATAGTCATATGCTGTTGACACCATGCCTGCGCCACCGGAATGGACTGACACTGGCGGAAGATAGTTGCTGGTTGCAGGTTCGTCACGTAAAGACAAGGGATCATCTGGTGTGACAAGGTAAAGACTTGCGAAGCGATCAGCTTTTTCTGGTGCAATATGAAAAGCTGTGTCCATCATACCTAGTGGTTGGCAAATGTGTTGATCAATGAAGTCGGCTAGGGTTTGTCCTGATAACACCTCAACTAAACGGCCGACAACATCTGTCGCCATGCTGTAATGCCAGCGTGTCCCCGGATGATAAAGCAATGGCAGTGCAGCAATCTTTTTAACCATTTCCTCAGTGGATTGGCACGTTGTTCGATCAAACAGCTTTGCCTCATCGTACATCGCGTCTACTGGATGTGGGTTAGGCTCTCCAAAGCTTCCGTAGGACAATCCCGCAGTATGTGTCAGCAGCTGTTGAATGGTAATTGGTGAGTCTGGAGCTTCGAGCTCTCCACCTGCGTAGACCATTACATCTTTGAATTCTGGCAAGTAAGCATAAACCGGATCGTAGAGGTCGAATAACGCTTTTTCCCAAAGCATGAGGAGTGCCACAGATGCAATTGGCTTGGTCATTGAGTAGATGCGGACAATTGTGTCTGCTTCATATGGCAATTGCTGTTCACGGCTGCGGTAGCCACAGCTGTCCAAATGCACAATTTTGCCTTGTCGAGCGACCAGACTCACGAAACCAGGAAGCTTATTCTCAGCGACATAACGCCGATTGATTTCCCCGATTCGGTTTAGTCTGGTTGCATCCATATTGGCGATGGCAGGGTTGTGCACGTTGATCATGTGATAAATCCTTACTACAAAAGGGGCGTAAGCGCAGTTTATTGGAAACCTTGCTGGTAGTGCTTGCTTATAGGATAAGTATAAATCCTTGGTCTATATCCGTCATTACACTGTGCAGGTGATTATGGTGACAGGCTAGTGAATAAAAATTACTACGCAGGAAAGCACAGATTTAATTCGACAAAGGCGTGGACTTCGCATCTCCTGTTTCAACATTGGTTATGTGCTGATTGCGGTTTCTGGGAATGGCAGTGCGACGACTTTGCCAGCATAGCGTTGGCCGTTTTCATCGGTGATGACAATGGGGTGGTTCGGTGTCCAATACCCGCGATCCAACATGCCTAAGGCAACGTTTTGTTTGAACCGTGGTGACCAGATGGCCGTTGTCACTATCCCTACCTGCATTTCTTCAACCGATATACGCCAAGGTTGGCGACAAGGAGGACACTTCTGCGTTCCAAATAGAACTCCGCGGATTTGTTGGGTTATTCCAGCTGCCCTGATGCGCTCTAAAGCAGTTTTGCCAATGTAATGCAGGTCAGGATCAAATGAGCAGTATTGTTCGAGGCCACATTCCAGTGGATTATTGGCATTGGTCATTTCATTACCTAGTGACAGTAACCCGCCTTCAACACGCTCAATGAGATTAGGACTGCCAGGAGAAATATTGAAAGATTGTCCGGCATTCCAAATGGCATCCCATAGTGCTAGGCCTAAGCTGGGCTTGTCAAGATACAACTCAAATCCGCCTTGTTTACTATATCCAGAGCGTGCAATTAGCAATGGGTGGCCTTGAAATTCAAGCCACTTGAAACGGAAGAAACGGATTTCACGGACATCAGAGCCAAAGATTGTCTCTAAGACATCGTCAGATTTTGGCCCTTGAACGGCTAATGGCCAAACGTCAGCTTCTTGAACTGCAACATCTAATCCATATCCCTGTGCTAAGCCTTTTGCCCAAAGTGCTACATCAGAGTCGGCAATTGAAAGCCAAAACCGATTTTCTGATAACTTGAGAATAATCGGATCGTTGATCATGCCAGCGTTTGCGTCAATGAGCGGGGCATAGAAACATTGACCGACTTTCGCTTTTCGCAGGTCACGCGGTGTCATGAGCTGTGTTAGCTTGGCTGCATCTGGCCCACACACCTCGATTTGGCGCTGACAGCCAACGTCCCAGAGCTGTACATGCTCACGTAAATGCCAATAGTCTTCTTCTACCGTTTTACGAAAGCCTTTAGGCAAAATTGTACGATTGACAATGGAATAGGCAGATACACCAAGTGCTTCAACGCGGGCTGTATAAGGTGTGCCGCGTTGGCGACGTGAAACTGTTAGCTTGACTGGAGTTGTCATGCGGACCACCAAATAGAGTAAGAGTGGGGTGCTAACATCATTGGAATGTGGATGCGTTCGTTTGGCGCTTTGATACGAACCTGAACAGTTACGGCATCAACAATTTGGGAGATATTGGGAATATTTGGCTGTGCTGTGAAATAGTCCGCAGTGTGAAAGACTAATTCACAGCGTGTGTCAACGGGCACGTTGATTTCCTCTGCAATGCGCCCTTGCTCATCTGAAATGACATTAAACAATTCCACGTCAGCTTGCCCATCTGTTCTTAGATTGCAGGAAATGCGAATATGCTTGGCATGATCTCCTAAAACCGAGTCTAAGACATGTGAAGATAGCGTTGCCATTTTTTTACCTCTATTCGATTGATGCCTTGTCACGCTTGCTGGTCGTAGCTAACACAATGGGGCTGATATAGCCTTTTGTTTTGACATTTACGCACGCTGTTTTTCCACTTGCTATAGCGCGTTTTACTGCAGGCACTAAGTCTGCCGGGTTTTCAACCAGCTCGCCATAGCCACCTAGCCCTTCAAACATGGTATGGAAAGGAATGTCTCTAAAGTCTGTGGCAAAGTGAGTGCCGTTTTCAAATAACCGCTCTTGCTGTTGTGAAATGCAGTCTAGGCCACCGTTGTTATCAATGACAACTACAATTGGCAGCTTTTCTTGGAAAGCTGCCTCAATGCTGAGCCCACCGGACAGAAAGGCACCGTCACCGCTAATCACAACGACATTACTATCTGGATGGGTAAGTTTTGAGGCAATGCCGAAACTTACTCCAACACCTAACATGCTGAATGTCCCCGGATGCAGAATATTGCCTAGCTTTTGGCCCTGATACCCAGCAATATTGATTGCGATTTCAGACCAGAAGTGTGTGTTACCACCGTCAATCACCAGCCAGTCATCATCACCCATTGCCGACTGCACATCTAGTGCGACTTGCAACGGATGTGGCTTACCACCAGTCTCTTCTAAGCTTGGAATGTCAGCTAAGGTTTTGGCTACCCATTCTCCGCGCAGCTTACGGTTTAGCTCAAACCAACTACGGTCCAACGTCCATCGTCCCGCGTCTTCAAGTCCGCGCACTGCATCCAAAAATGCGTTGGCGTCGCTCAGTAGCTGAATGTCTGCTGCTCGATTGAGCTGTAATTCTTCATGAGAGCCGTTGACACATACGAGCTGGGTCGTTGCTGGAAAGAACGGCGGATTCCCAAAATTCATTTGATTATCCAATCGTCCGCCGATCATGATCACTAGATCTGAATTGTGTAATGCATATTTTGACGGCGGGTATTGATGGATATCAGCGAGGCCCATATAGGCTTCTACTTCTTCACCTAATAGCTTTTGATGATAGGGCACATTGAAGACTGGTATGCCAAGAGCTTGCCCAACTTCTTCTAATTTACGCTCAGCATTAGCCCACCAAACACCATGCCCGCCTATCAATATTGGCCGTTGAGCAATTTCAAGTTGATTGAGAATAATGTCTAGGTCTTCCGGACACGGCCAAGCGCGTGGCGGACGACTAGCTGTGCGCGAAAAGGGACGCTCATCGCGTCCAGCGCCGATATCGAAAGAGCTAAACATAATATCGACTGGCAAACTAAGATGGACTGGTCCAGGGTAGCCTGTTGTAGCAATTGTCCATGCACGATCTACAAACTCAGGGATACGTTCGCCATGGGTAATTTGCGCACTATACTTTGTGAGCGGTGCTGCAATGGCGACATCATCAATTTCTTTGAATCCACCACTGCCTTGACGTTTCAGCGTGCTAGATCCGGTAATGAAAATAACAGGCGAACGTTCTCCCCAAGCCTCCATCATCGCTGGAACAGCATTTGCAAATCCTTCTGGTCCCACAAGACAGACTGCTGGTTGGCGGTTAATGCGCGTGTAACCATCTGCTAAGTGTCCTGCGACCTGCTCATGTGGTGCGTTGATGACCGGTATTTCGCACTGCATGAAACCTTCTAGAGCAGGATTACAAAATCCGCCGCTCAGCGTAAAGACTTGTTTGACGCCTTTTTCTTGAAATGCACGTGCTAACAACGCGCCCCCTCGTACTTTCATAGTTCTAAATCCTTTGCAAAATAGTGCTGATCACAAAGCACTGTTTGGTCAAGCTGTTCGATAGTCGTAACGCCTAATTGCGCCATCGCGATGCTAAGTTCAGTTTTGAGTAAATTGATGATGTCTGCTAAACCTGCAGCTTGGTTAGCGCCTACACCATATAAAAACGGCCGTCCAAGCATGACAAAATCTGCGCCAAGCGCAATCGCCTTGATGATGTCTTCGCCCCCACGAATACCACTGTCAAAAAGCAATGGATAGTCTTTGCCAACAGATTTGCGAATTTTTGGGAGCTGCCAAATCGCGGGTGGGGCGCTATTGAGTTGACGTCCACCATGGTTAGAAACATAAATGGCATCGACGCCTATAGTCTGTATTCTGTGGGCGTCTTCGGGATGCAATACCCCCTTTACAATGAGGTGATGTGGCCATTGTGCGCGAAGTTTTTCTAGAAATTTCCAATCGATGAAGCCGCGGCTGGCATTGCGATTTACAGGCTTGCCGTCTTTACCAATTTTCAGATTTGCTAACGAGGGCCGCCCAGCAAGCAGGCTGCGAATAGACCAATTGGGGTGAGAGGCAAAGTCAATAAATTGACGGAGGCCGATTTTAAACGGCACCTGAAATCCGTTTCGTAAATCTCGCACACGCGGCGCAACTTGAGGAACATCCACTGTAAAAACGAGGGTCTTGTAGCCAGCACTTAAGCAGCGATCAACAAGTGCAAAAGCTTGCGTTTCAGACTGACTGACATATAACTGAAACCACGCTTTTTGCTTGGTAAGTGCTGCTATATCCTCAATGCTGGTTGAAGACATTGTTGAAAGAACAAGCGGAATATTGTGCTGCTCCGCAGCTTGAGCTAAGAGATGGTCAGCATGTGGCCAAGCGAGGTTGCACATTCCCATTGGCGCAATGCCAAAAGGGACATTCCATGTTTGTCCCAAGAATGTTGTTGACACATCCCGCTGATCGCTTTTGACCAGCACGCGGGGTTGTAATAGCACAGCGTCCAGCGCTTCCTTATTTCGGGCCTTGGCTTGCTCGCCGCCAGCTGCGCCATCAATAAAATCGAAGATCAATTGTGGCAGTCGGCGTTGTGCTAGGGCGCGGGCGTCAGCAATGGAGTAAAGAGTGGGCATAGTGTGTCTTGGCAAATGTGTTCTTAGCTACGATGAATACGCAAACGTGCAACTTTTTAGAATGTAATTTCAAATTGATCGCTTTCGTTTATTGTGTTCGAGTCTGTTTTTCAATAAATTGCCTGCGGCTTAAGCCATCAATTTATGCGATTGACGTGTGTTATGCTTGCCGTATGGACACCTTAAGCCACACTCCAAATGATCCTGTTGACTACATCGCAGTCACGCATGAAACTTACGATAAGCTGGGCTATGGTTCATACCGTTGGGCAAATGAACCTGATCCTGTTGCACTGTCGCCACTACCCAAGCCGCTTGCTGACTGTAAGCTTGCGTTAATTGCCTCAGGCGGTATTTATGCTGTCGGTCAAGTCGCGTTCAATCATAAAGATGACTTGTCATTCCGGCGCATTCCGACCACAGTTGCAACGGAAGATTTACGGACCTCCCATTTTGCTTATGACATGACTGCAGCTCGCCAAGACCCTAATGTTGTCTTACCGCTTGCGCCTTTGCGCCAATTAGTTGCAGATGGTGAGCTTGGGTCGCTCACTGAACATGCACTAACGTTTATGGGAGGCATCTATTCTCAGCGTAAACTGCGTGAACAGCTTATTCCTGAAATTGTTGCCAATGTGCAGGAGATGGGGGCAGACATTGCATTGCTCGTCCCAGTCTGACCAGTGTGTCATCAGTCCGTGGGGCTGATCTCCAGAGCACTTGAAAAAGTAGGGATTGCGAGTTTGTCAATGACAAGTGCGCTGTCCATTACACAATCGGCTAACCCAGCGCGGGCTGCTTTCTTAGATTTTCCACTTGGGCACACAGCTGGACGTCCTAATGAACCAACTGAACAAGTCGAGATCATGCGTCAAGCGCTAGGCCTATTTGAGAGTATTACCGAGTCAGGCACTATAGTCTCTTTGCCATTTATCTGGCCTGGCAATTGGAAACCAGAAGCGCGTTTGCCAATTGACCATCGCACGCCAAGGTATGACACGCCACAATATCAGACAGATGCGGACCGTGAACGCGCAGTTGTCGCCCATGGTGAACTGCTTGCTTGCACAGCTTGTGCGCCTCAAGATGTTCCGCGTAGCTAAGCCTCTAAGTCATAGGCATTAGGCGTTGCAACGGTCGCCAAGCTAACAACACTACAGCCCCAATTGCTGCGCCACCAATGGCTATGGCAGTTGGGGCGCCTGTATATTCTGCAATCCCTCCTAAAAAGACCCCTCCAACCCAGGTGAAGCCAAATACTTGGGTGTAAATTCCTTGTACACGCCCCTGCATTTCATCTGTAGTATTGAGTAATACCGACGCAGTTAGCGTGACTTCAAAGGCCATCAGGGCTGCTTGCATTAGCCCAGCTAAGACTAGTGAAAGTGCTAACCAAGTCGAAAATGAGAACGCTAAAATCCCGGCGGAAGTTAGAATGCCACTGGTAATAACAAGCTTAGTTTTGTCTTTGTAGTCGCCTAAACTGGCAATGAGGGCTGTAGAAATCAGTGATCCTAAAGCACCTGCACCAGTTAAGTACCCAAAAGCAGAGGCATCTCCGGCGAGGACGTCACGTGCGACGACCGGCAGCATTGTTAAGTTGGACCAGCCAAGGAAGGACATCAAGAATCCGAGCGTAATCAACCACAACAGAATTTGGCTTTGCCAAATGTAAGTGATACCTTCCTTAACTGCTGCGCTTACAGCAATTGTTTGAGTGATGGGTTGGAAATTGCCAGCGACAAATAACACGCAGATAGCGGAGATTACACCAGTACCGACTGCGAAGAAATACCCATATTCAACGCCAAATTGAGCAATAATTACGCCAACCAATGCAGAGGCAGCTACGTTGCCAAGGTTGAAGCCTAACATTTGCGCGGCAGAGGCGTTGAGGACAGCTTCTTTCTTTACAACTGACACAATCATGGTATTGATTGCTGGCCAGCGCACGGAAATGAGTACTCCTTCAAAAAACGCTGCCACAAATACGTGCCATAAAGCAATCTGTCCGGTCAGAATCAGAATAGCTAATACAAGAGCAACAAAGCTGTTGCCAATTTCTACCCAAAATAGCGCGGTTTTCCGGTCAACGCGATCTAACATTACGCCAGCGAATGCACCGAGCAGAATTTGGGTTAGCCCTCGTACGGCTGGGGCTGCGCCGACCCAAAAGGGCGAGTCTGTAAGTGTAAGGACAAGCCAACCGCGCGCAACAAACACCGCAATGAGGCGAGCAGATCCGAATACAGAATTGAACCAAAGCCAGCGATATGCTGGTAATTTCAACGTCTCTACTAGATTACGCATGTCTGTTCCTTTTACAGGGCTAGGATGTCACTGACTAGCAGAAAAGCAAAGCTCAACTTTTCTTGTTCAGCCTTCAAAATGAAGGATCCAAAAGTTGAGCTTTGCAGTGCTTAGGGTTTCGGCTTTACTACGCTGGTTCCAGTTGAATTTGAATTAATTCGTTGACAGGAATATGACAGCGGATCTTATGATTGACTGCACCTTCAGGTGTTTGCCAAGCTGGCATTTCTTCGTCACAAATACTGCCGACCCGAACTGGACAGCGGCGCTGGAATGGACAGCCTTGGGCCGGTGGTGAAGATTCTGGCGTATCGCCTCCAATCAACTTTGGTGCAACGTCGGGGTTTGGTTCAAGCGCTGCGCCAAGTAAAGTCTCTGTATATGGATGGAATGGCGCTGAGTAAATTTCTTCAACTGTTCCCACTTCACACAAGCGGCCTTGGTAGAGCACGGCAACTCGATCTGCAAAGGCGCGCACAACGGCTAAGTCATGCGTAATGAAGATGTATGTCGTGCCGTGTTCTTTTTGCAGGTCTGCTAATAGGTCGAGTACTGCAGCTTGGACGGAAACATCTAGCGCTGATGTGACTTCGTCACACAAGACGACTTCTGGGTCAGCAGCAAAAGCTCGCGCAACAGCAACACGCTGCTTTTCGCCGCCAGACATTTGACCCGGGTAGCGATTGAGATAACGTTCGCTCAGACGCACGCGCTGCAACAGCTCTTTCATTCGTGCTTCTCGTTCGCTGGCAGGCATGCTGGGATAGTAAAGTTTTAGTGGTTGATCCAACAACTCTTTGACCGATTGGCGTGGATTGAGAGATGCATCTGGATTTTGAAAAATCATTTGGATGCGTTTGCGTAAGTCCATCGGACGATCATCTACGCTAACGGTGAGGTCAAAGTCCTCAAATTGGATAGCGCCGCCTTTAGACGGCAATAATCCAGAAATGGCGCGAACAATGGTTGACTTACCGCTACCGCTTTCTCCCACAAGCGCCACTGTTTCACCACGTTTGACGTTTAGGTTGACCCCAGAAACAGTTAATGGCGGCTCTTTTTTGCCAAGTAATCGATCTACAAAATCTGGGTTGAAATAGGTGATGTCGACGCCATTGAGATCTAAAGCTGTCTCTTCAGAAATTGTCTTAACAATTTGTTGTACACCGGCTTTGAGATCTTGAGAGAAATCTTGCTTGCTAATTTCTTCTGCGTGATGACAGCGCACCAAGTGCGATTTTCCATCAGTTTGAATGTCATTTAAACCAGGGCTTTCTGTACGACACTGATCAGTCGCAAAGCTACAGCGTGGCTCAAAATGGCAGCCGGATAACGTTCCCGGTAATGGCGGCTGCCCTGGCATCGACTTTGGAATACCTGACAAGGTGAGGCGTGGAATTGATTCCAGCAGACCACGTGCATAAGGATGCGATGGAGAACGGAAGAGCTGCGAAACATTGGCATCTTCAACAACTTCACCGGCATACATGACTGCAACCCGATCGCTCACGCGAGCAATTACGCCAAGGTCATGACTGATGTACATCATTGCTGTGCCAAGGTCATCAACAATGGCACGCATTAGGTCAAGAATATGCGCTTGGGTGGTGACGTCTAATCCTGTGGTGGGTTCGTCCAACACCAACATGTCTGGCTCACCCGCGAGAGCCATTGCCACTGCTACCCGTTGTTGCTGCCCCCCTGAAAGTTCATGGGGATAGCGTGAGACCATCTCCTCGGGCGAAGGTAGCCTGACTTGTGTAAATAGTTCGACAACGCGGTCCTTGGCAGCTTGACCAGTAATGTTGGCGTTTAGTTCAAGTGCTTCCTCAATTTGCTTGCCACATCGTAAGGTCGGTGTCAGCGACTGGCCTGCATTTTGAGGAATAAGCGCAATACGTTTACCGCGTAAGGCTTCTAACTCGCGCGGAGAGAGCGAGAACATATTGATGCCATCGTAATTAACACTGCCGCTAAGGATCTTGCTTCCAGAGCGCAGGAAGCCCATCATCGCTTGGCCAAGCGTGCTTTTACCACAGCCAGACTCGCCGACAAGCCCCAGCGTCTCGCCTTTTTTGATAGTCAGGTTTACGTTACGCAGGACGTGAACTAAGCGGCCATATTTGGTGTGATAGCCAATGGTAAGGTCTTTGATATCAACGAGATTACTCACAATGGTGCTCCTTGGCTGCGATCTAGCCCCAGCGCTTTAGCAAGTGCATCAGCAAACAAGTTGATGCCAATAATCAATGAACTCAACATAATGATCGGGCCAAACGTCGCCCATGGTTGGAGGGCCATGATTTGACGATTTTCAGCAACCATTCGTCCCCAGTCAACAGCCGGTGGGGATACCCCAAACCCTAAGAATGACAATGAGGTAAATGCGAGTAGCATCCAAGACCAGCGCATTGCGCCTTCGACTAGCATGACATCCATTACATTGGGTAGCAGTTCCCGTAGCACAACTGTCCGTTTGCTTTCCCCACGGGCGCGTGCTGCTTGGACAAATTCACGAGTAACGTAATCATGTGTAGCAGCCCGCGCGACACGAATGATCGGAATGCCGTAGAAGAAACCAAAGGTAAGGGCTTGTACCCAAGGTTCAGTGCCGACAACAGACACGATCAATAGAAGGAATAGCAGCCAGGGAATCGCAAGAAATGCATCCACTAGCCGCATGATGATGTCATCAGCACGGCCTCCGACAAAGCCCAGCAAAATCCCGACAAAACCACCCCAAGCCAATGCCATAGAGGTCCCAATCAGGCTAACTGTAATCAGAATGCGGCCTCCGACGAGCGAGCGAGAGAATACGTCACGGCCAGTGTTGTCTGTGCCCATCCAATGCTCTGCACTTGGCATTTCTCGGCGCACAGTGGCGTCCATTAGCTGTGGATCAACTGGTGTAATCATGGGGCCAATCAGTACCAGAACAAAGTGCATGATGATAAGACCAATGCCAATCATGCCGCCACGCGAACGTTTGAGGTTGTCCCAAACTTCACCAGCCGGCGATTTAGGTTTGTCTGGCGTTGTGTCTTTTATGTTTGAGTAAGAAGGGTTCGCAACAGTCATGTCAATTCACCTTTTATCCTTGCGCAATTGCTGTGCGTAACCGTGGGTTGAGCAAGAGCGTTGCGATGTCTGCTGCGAGATTTACCAAGATGTAAATTGTTGCGAGAATGATTGCAATGCCTTGAACTAGGGCGAGGTCACGGTCGGAGATTCCGTTGATCATTAGTGTGCCAATCCCAGGATAGTTGAACACTGCCTCGATGATGACAACCCCACCTAGCAGCCAAGCAATGGTGAGCGCCACAATATTAATGGTGGGCAGCATTGCATTTGGTAAGGCGTGGCGCCAAACAATGCGCCATGCAGGCACGCCTTTAAGACGCGCCATGTTGATGTAATCGCTCACCATTACATCGATCATGCTGGTACGAACAAGACGCAAAATGTGGGCCATCATCACTAAAGTTAGCGTAATGATTGGCAACCAAATGTTTGGAATAAGCTCAGTAATTTTGGCGTCAGTAGCTACAGTTGTAATAGCGGGGAACCACTTTAGCCGGATTGCAAAAACGAAAATTAGAATGGTGCCTGTTACAAATTCGGGCAGCGTCATTGCAAAAATTGAAATAGTAGAAATGATGATGTCTGGCAAGCGGTCTCGCATGAGCCCAGTCATTACACCAAGAAAGATTGCCAGCGGAATGCCTATGAGCGAGGATGCAACGGCAAGCACAACAGTGTTGCGCAATCGATTGCCAATGAGCTCTGTCACAGGCTTACGGCGGACGAGCGAGTCGCCAAGATCGCCTTGAATAACACCGCCAAACCAATCAAAGTAGCGGGTAACAGCAGGGCGATTTAGCCCAAATTCTTCTTGTAAGTTTGCAAGACTTTCTGGCGTGGCATCACGCCCTAAATAAGCGGTGGCCATATCGCCCGGCAGTGCTTCTACTGCCAGAAAAACGATAATTGACACGATGATGAGCGTAAGAATCGCAAGCATCAACCGCCTTAGTATGAGTCCAAACATAGTTCCTCCAAATGTCCTGTCTTGTTTGGCGAGTGAGTAGACCAGAGCTAAGTGCAGTGAGCTGCTCACTTTTCTTTGATATGAAGTTGTGTAACAAAATCGACCAGTGTGTGGCTAGGTCAACAGCAGCCTAGGCTAAGTAGTCCTTAACTTAGTGTGACAAGGCTGCGATTTGGCGCGACTTGGTTGAGCCACGCAGCACCAGTTCTATATCCAATAAGGTGGGTGGATAAATGATGTCTGGTGTTTTTATCATTTCTAAAAGCTGTTCCATCGCAAGCTGTCCAATTTCGAAGCTTGGGATGCGTAAGGTAGTTAGTGCAGGAAAAACATGTGCTGCTACAGAGATGTCGTCATAACCAATGACAGAAATATCATCTGGCACGTTTAGACCCATGTCACGACAGGCGTGCATTGCTGCAATGGCCATCATGTCGTTATACGCAACAATCGCGGTTAGGTCTGGATTACGCGTCACGAGTTGCTTCGTCGTGCGGTGAGCAGCTTCCAAGTTGGTGTTGCTTGCTTGCATGATCCAATTTGAATTGACTTCAAGCCCAAGCGATTGAAACCCTTTTTTATACCCTTTGACGTGGAAAATATTTTCTTGGTCGCCAGGCCGTGTGAGAAGCCCCACCTTACGATGACCAGACCCGATCAAATATTCAATTAGGGATTGGGTCGCACGCTCAATATCGGTAGTAATAGATGTTAAGTTTGGCGCACTCATGTTGCGGTGGACAACAACAATAGGTAGATTTTTGTCTGCAAAACTTGCAACTGTCTGCAAGTCCAAGTGTGTGCTTGACAGAACAATGCCATCTACATTTTCTGAAATTAGCGCATTTATGGTTTCAATTTCAGCATCGCGCACATAGTTTGTGGTGCGAATAAACACATTGTAGCCAACTGTTTGCGCCATTGTTTCCAAGCCGCGAATAACTTCGGAATGAGCCGGATTCAAGATATTGCCAATAACTAATCCAATAGTCTTTGATTGATTGCTCGCCATCCCTCGAGCTAATCGGCTGGGGCGGTAGCCAAGTTCCTCAATAGTCGCAAGAACGCGTTGGCGCGTTTTCTCGCTAATCCCATTCATATTATTAATGGCACGCGAAACGGTTTGGCGTGACACACCAGCATATTTCGCGACATCATCAATCGTAATATTTTTCTTCATAAAGTTTGCGTGAGCGCTCACGTAGTTTAGTTGCGAACAGATGTTATTGCAAGTGAAAATCGTTTTTGCTTAGACTTTTGGCTGTTTTTTTTATTTTTGCAGTCGTATTGTTATAAATTGCTGCTGATTCGTGTTGACAAAACGTATTTCTGCACTTTATAGTTGCGTGAGCGCTCACGAGTTATATCTACTTTATAACAGTGATGCGTCCTCATGAGAATGGTCTCGCTATTCTCGCCACACTTTCGTTTTAGAAAATTAGTTTGGAGAAAAGAAGCATGAAGAAAGTTTCCCTTTTAGTCATCTTGGGTGCTTTGCTAATGGCTGCTCTCGCTGCATGTGCAGCGCCAGAGCCAGAAGTAATTATTCAAGAAGTTGAAGTCACAACTGTTGTCGAAGTTGAAAAAGAAGTCGAAGTTGTTGTAACTGAAGTGGTTGAAGTTGAGAAAGAAGTTGAGAAAGTTGTTGAGGTTGAAAAAGAACTAAGCAACCGTGGGATTTTCCGCATTCCACACGATGGCGCCTGGGGTGGGACTGAAAATGTAGATCCTGTCGATCCTGCACGTTTTTACCCAACTATCACCATGATTTACGATGGTCTCGTGCGCCAAGGGGCTAGCGGTAGCCCAGCCCCAAGTCTTGCTAAAGATTGGAGCGCGAACGAAACTGCGGATGTGTGGACCTTCAACTTGCGCGAAGGTGTTATGTTCCATGATGGTTCCCCAATGACCTCTGCCGATGTAGCTTACTCAGTGGTTCACTGGCAAACAGAACCTTCAACTATTGCACCAGTATTGGCAATTGTTGAAAGTGTTGACACACCGGATGATTACACTGTAGTCATGAATTTGAACCAAGCTCACGCTGACTTCCCACTGCTGATTATGGATTACCGCGCACGTGTTATTCCTGCAGACAGTGCTGAAACCATTCGTGACACTGGTATGGGTACCGGTCCATTCAAATTAGAAAAATTGGATGTAGAAGGGACCACTATTCTGACTGCAAATGACGACTATTGGGGTGGTCCTCCAGGGATGGCTGGGGTAGAAGTTCACCATATTCCAGATTCAGAAGCACAATTGCAAGCATTCTTGGCTAGCCAAGTTGACTGGTTAGATATGACCCTTGCACAAGCTGAATTGGCAGAAGCCACCGGCGGCTTTGACATCATTTCCTTCCCTGCTGGCGGTTGGTCAGGTCTGATTATGCGGACAGACATTCCACCATTCGACAACCCAGATTTGCGTCGTGCAATGCGTGTTGTTGCTGATCGCCAAGCAATGGTTGACATTGCTCTTTCAGGGGCAGGGATTGTTGCCTGTGATACACCAGTCAAGCCAGACGATCAATATCGCTTCAATCCAGACTGCTCACCAAATCCAGAATTGGCAACTGAATTGTTAGCATCTGCTGGCTACAGTGGCGAAACGCTGACCTTGCACATTTCAGACGTATGTCCAGACTGGACGCCTCTAGCTGAAATCTATCAACAACAATTGGCCGCTGTTGGCGTCAATTTGGATATCAATGTCGTGCCATCTGATGGGTACTGGACAGATGCTTGGATGGTTGAACCATTCTCAGCAACCTGTTGGGGTGAACGTCAAGCGGACCAAATCTTGAATGAAGCCTATCGCTCTGGTGGGTCTTGGAACGAAACTTACTTCAACAATGAAGAGTTCGATGGCCTCTTAGATGCAGCGCGCCAAGAACTGGACTTCGATGCACGTAAGGCCTTGTACCAAGGTGCACAAGAAATCTTGTGGAACGAAGGTGGGGCGCTTATTCCTTACCATGGTACAAACTTCCGTGGTACGACCCAATGTGTAATTGGGGTGCCTTCAGTTTACGAATTCCAAGTGAACTGGGCAGATATCTCTGTTACGCCTGGCTGTGCGAACTAGCTTTGTGACGTAGCTATCTAGTAACCGAAAGGGCAGTCACTCGTATGAGCGGCTGCCCTTTTTTATTCAACTTTACTATGACGATTGAATTCAATCCTTTGTTATCTAATCCTGCTGAGTCGCCAACCTTACCTGGACATTTTTATTCCGACCCGCAGGTGTTGAAACTTGAGAAAGAGACTATTTTTTATAAGCATTGGCAACTGGTTGCGCATGTGTCGCAGCTGCCAAATGTGGGTAGTTATGTAACTTCTCAAATTGTGGATCAGGATGTCATTGTCCTGCGTGGACAGTCGGGTGCGATAAAAGCTTTTTATAACGTATGTCAGCATCGGGCGCATGAATTGTTGAGTGGGCGTGGGGAGGTCAAATCGCGTATTGTGTGCCCGTATCATGCGTGGACCTATGACTTGAATGGGTCGCTCACAACAGCCCGGCATTGTGATCACATGCCTAACTTTGCTAAACAAGACTACGGACTAGTTCCAGTTCGCACTGAAGTTGCGTTGGGGTTTATCTTCGTCAATTTAGATGACAATGCCCCTAGTCTGCAGAGCGTTGCTGGAGAGATGTTCGCGGATATGCAAGAGCAATGTCCATGGATTACCGAAATGGTTGTGGACCCAGTCTTGTCGGAAGACAGCTGGGAAGGCGCACCGCTAAATGCAAATTGGAAGGTCCTCGCAGAGAACTGTTTGGAGTGCTACCACTGTGCGGTGGCGCACCCTGCGTTTGTGGATTTAGTGGATCTTGATGATTACGTTTGCCAACCGCATGACAATTGGCTGCGTAGTTATGGCAAGCTCCGCAAGTACAAGAACAAAGCCTACGATGTTGAGCCAGACGAGCCGTCACAAAATGCTATCTTTTGGCATCTATGGCCAAATGTGGAGTTTGGTGTTGTTCCTGGCGAAGCGGCCATTGGTGGCTTTCGGTTTTATCCAGCAAGTTCGCACGTTACAAAGATGACCTCCATCATGTTGACTAAGCCAGGTGAAAGTATCAAAGAAGATCGCATTAACTATCGCTGGAATGTTCTTTGGGCAGAGGATGAGGCTATCTGTCAATCTGTGCATCGGGGGTTACAATCGAAAGGTTATCGACAAGGCCGCTTTGTTGTTGACCCGACATATGAGGGCATCAGCGAGCACGCGGTGCATTATTTTCAACTCAAATATGCAAAGGCGCTTGGCTTGAAATAGTCATCAGCGCTAACGCCTTATTACTAAATTTAGGCAGTATCCAATGAAGCATCCGATCCCAAAGATTTCACTGACTGCACGTATTCGCAAGTCGCCTTACTACGACGCAACGGTTAAGCACGGCATTAAGGTGCTGTCAGTCTATAACCACATGTATATGCCATCGATTTATGAAGATCTGATGACAGACTATGAGAACCTAACCAAACGCGTCACACTTTGGGATGTTGCGGTAGAACGCCAAGTTGAGATTGTTGGGCCAGACGCCGCAGCATTTACACAATATCTAACGTGTCGTGATATCAGCAAATGTAAAGTGGGGCAGTGTATGTACGTGCCCATTGTAGATGACCAAGGTGGGCTGCTAAATGATCCGATTATGCTCAAGTTAGCTGAGGATCGATTTTGGCTTTCTTTGGCTGACTATGACATTTTACTCTGGGCGAAAGGTCTCAATGTTCATATGAAACTGGATGTTGAAATTTTCGAGCCAGATGTATCGCCACTTGCAGTTCAGGGACCGAACTCAACTGCACTTATGGTTGACTTGTTTGGGGATTGGATAAATGAGTTGAAATTCTTTTGGTTTCGGGAAGCCGAACTAAATGGAATTCCAATGGTCATTGCGCGTTCAGGGTGGAGCAAGCAGGGCGGCTTTGAACTTTACTTGCAAGACGGATCACGCGGTGTTGAGTTATGGGAAACGGTTTGGGCTGCTGGTGAAAAATACGGTATTGCGCCTGGCGCACCGCATGGGATTGAACGTATCGAAAGCGGATTGCTCAACTATGGGCATGACCTATTGCCAGATATGAACCCGTGGGAAGCGGGCTTAGGGCAGTATGTGCATTTAGACATGGTAGCCAACTTTGTTGCTAAAGACGCGTTGAAAGCGATTAAGGCAGACGGAATCAAGCGTCAGTTAGTTGGCGTAATTATTGACGGTGATCCATTGCCAGTGAATGATCAAAACTGGAACATTCCGGGCTACTCAATGGCTGAAGCACGTCTGACAAGTTTTACTTGGTCGCCGCGCTATCAACAAAATGTAGGGATGGCGCTGTTGCCAATTGCGATGACAACAGTGGGCACACGGTTAACCGTAAACACGCCTCACGGTCATTTGCTGGCGACCGTGGTTGGACTGCCATTTTCAAAAACACTGTAGAGTCGTGGATAGGCTGGTAAGCGCATTAAGATGCGGATCGCACAACTAAGTTTCAAAATAAATGCACAGTTCTTAGGTGGATCCTTAGCGACTTGTAGCCTTGCGAGTGGAAAGGAGTATCTTCCAACTCTCAACTGTCAACAGACGTTAGTTAGCCCAACGCTGATTTCCCGGACGCATTGCGCTTGGGTCTAAGACAATTGGAAATTTAGCCCGAATGGCGGCATCTGTTGTGGCATCAACATGGCTTGGGTAGTGTGTCCGCATTATGGTTTTGACTTTTTCTTGAGCACGTTCCAGTATGCTAGTTGCGCCTTCGGCTTCCCATACCCCAAGCCCATTGCGGTCAGCTAGCTCTGGATAAAGGTAATCCGTTTCCATGCGTTCAAGAGTCTGGGGTTGGCCTAAGAAGTGGCCTGGGCCTAGGACGGCCTCACGAATTACATCAATTGACAGGGTTTCTTCGTTGACTTCAAGGCCTGCGAGGACACGTTGGGCGGCGCCTAACATATCATTGTCAATTACAAGTGCCTCTAGACTACAGCCCAACAAACTTCCGAGCATTCCTGCTGACTCCAACACACGGTTGGCTCCAGCTAACCCCGCAGTCACAGCGGTAATCCCTTTTTCATATCCGGCCTGGGCATCAGGATGTTTAGAATCAGTCATGCAGGCAGCAACGCTTGTAGGTAAGTCATAGAAGCGGCCAATTTGTGCACAGCAGGCCATGACAAGCGCCTCTTCTCCACTGCCTCCGGTAAATGCGCCAGTGCGTAAGTCTGACACAAACGGCCAAATTGCAAACGTCATTGGGCAACCGGGATTGATAATGTTGACTAGTGCTAAGCAGGCTAGCCCCTCTGCCGTGACCTGCGCTAATGAGCCAGCTAAGGCTGCTGGGGCTGTCGCACCAGCTTGGGGCGCAATCGCAATGTCATTGATGAGCCCCAACTTGCTTGTTTCAACTAAGACTTTGAGATTTTCTTCCCCAAATTTGAGTGGCGACACAATAGGGCAGCCTCCAAACGAGAGGAACGGCTTCTTTGCAAACCGGCCTTCACCACCAAGCACCATATCGAACAACTCAATCGCTGGCGCAATGTTTTCAACGTCGTTGAAGGTCATTTCACATGGCTTCTGCGTAGAGACAGCAGCAACGTAAGCAACGTTTATGTCATGAACGTATAAATCGGTGAGTTCGGTTGGGACGACCGTTTGCCCAAACTGATGTAAATTGTCGAGGGTATCAATTAGGCGCCCGCAGTCATATAAGTCTGTAATTGTGGACGCGCGAAAGGTACGGTTGACAGAGTCGTACATTCGAACGGCTTCACCACTGGATGCATAATTGACGTGATAGCCACCAACGTGCACATCGGCAAATTCAGGACTGCGGCTGTAGATCGTATATTCCCGCGCAGCGCAGGCGATCATGTCTTCTACGAGTTGGCGTGGATAGCAGAGCCGACCATGCTCATTGAGAAAGCAGCCAGCAGCCGTTGCAATTTCAATTACTTCGTCTGTTGGGTCAGCAATTCCGATTGTTTCTAAAATTTCGAGCGCAGCCTGATGAATTTGCTGTAAATCTGTTTCGGAAAGAGGTTTGTATTGGCCGCCCAATAAGCCAGCTTTTACTGGTCGTTTTGAAACTGCGGCGGCGCGCATTGCGACCCGCGTTGCTCTTGCATTTTGTTGACGGCGTTTTCGTTTCACGGGTTTCCTTAGGTCGTTATTGTGTTTTTGCGTATTGTAGGGCGACAAAGGCGAAGGCTTTTGCAGCTTCGCCAAGGTTTGCCATACGCTTGTCTTTTGTTGCCCCCGAAAGATAGCGCCCATAAAGCTGTTGCAAAATGACAGCAAGCTTGCAGTAGGCTAAGCCCTGATACCAGTTGATCCTTGAGAGATCATAGCCAGAGTATTTCGCATATAACTCAATCAGGACATCTTTTTCAGGGAAATTGCCATGCAGTACAACCGGCAGTTCAATTCCCTTTAGATGATTGTCTGGCCAGTAACTTAGGCTGACTCCAAAATCGACTAATGGATCGCCTATTGTGCACATGTCCCAGTCCAGCATTGTTGTAATTTCATCTGGATTGTTTGGCTGAAATTGGCAGTTATCGAACTTGATGTCGTTGTGAACGAGGGCTATTGCTTGAGCCTTGGGAATGTCTTTGCCTAGAATTTCAAGCGCCTTGTACATTGCAGGTGTTGGGTCTGTCTCTACGAGCGACCAGCGTTTTTCTGCACCAGCCAATTGGCGCTCTACAAAGCCAGCTGGCTTCCCTAGATCTAATAGATCGGCTTCCGCTACATCAACTGTATGAAACGCAGCTTCCGTTCGCATGAGTGCATCGGTCATGCGATATTCGACGTTGTCTAAATCTTGGAATTCTTTTGGAACCCGATAGCGGGCCACAATGCCTTTGCGGCGTTCCATAATCACAAAATTAGCCCCGATGATGCTTTCATCAGCACAAAAGTGAAATGCTTTTGGTGCAGCTGGGAAAAATGGATTGAGCTTAGACAGTACACGATATTCCCGTTTCATATCGTGTGCGCCGGGCGCAATCTTTCCGAATGGCGGACGACGCAAGACGAGCTCGCGATCCTCGAAACGCAATAGATAAGTCAGATTGGCATGACCGCCGAAAAACTGCTCTACCTCCATGGGACCCGAGAGGTCTGGCATTGCTGCTTGGAGATATGTTTCAAGGGTGGTCCAATCTAGGTCTTCACCGGGTCGAATGCTTGCTGTGTCCTTCATATAAGTCATGTGAGGGTAGTGTGTGATGTCTGTCTGAGCAATTCTCTCACAGGCCAAGGGCGATTGGATTACTTGAACGCAGCCGCTAGCTTCGTGGTCTCAATTCTCAAGACGCTCATGTCGGACCCAACCGCAACAAAGCTGTAGCCCCATTCCATATAACGCTTAGCATCCTCTTGATTGAAGGCCAAGATGCCGCCCGGCACACCTAATGCGTTGAGCTGATCAATTGCAGACTTCAATGCAGCTTGCACATCGGGGTGCTTCGCATTGCCCAAGTGCCCAAGCGATGCAGATAAATCTGAAGGGCCAACGAAAACGGCATCTACGCCGGGAACAGATGCAATTTCTTTGATGTTTTTGAGTGCTTCACCAGATTCAATTTGAACGACAACACAAATTTCAGCAGCAGCTTTGTGGAGGTAACCATCGACACGCCCATAATGAGCACCACGGCCACTCCCAGTTACACCGCGAACGCCTTCTGGTGGGTAGCGGGTTGCCGCAACAGCGGCTTTTGCCTCATCTGTATTTTGGACAAATGGAATTAGTAGCGACTGTACGCCGATATCCAGCAAGCGTTTGATGAGAACGGTATCGTTCCAAGCAGGGCGCACGAGAACGCTTGCACTGCCGAGCGCCATTGCCTGCATTTGGGCTACCAATCCTGGGGTTTCATTTGGGCTGTGTTCCGTGTCGATTAAGATCCAGTCAAACCCGCTATGAGAAATAATTTCGGCCACAATATTCGAGCATAGTGCTGACCACAAGCCAATTTGTGTCTTGCCTTCAGCAAGTCCAGCTTTGAAATGATTTTTTGGGAGTTCCATATGATGTTTGTTATTCGAATCCAATTGAGATTGTGCCAAGGTTACCAAAGTCGGCATGAATAGTATCGCCCACTTGCGCCCAGATAGGCCGGACATAAGACCCTGCGAGCAATATTTGCCCTTTTTCTAGTTTTTCGCCAATTTCGTGAAGTTTGCGCGCTAGCCAAGCAATGCCGTTGGCGGGGTGGTTCATCACACCTGCTGACACGCCTGTTTCTTCAATTTGTGTGTTCCGTGACAAAATTCCCGGCACCATGCGGAGATCTACATCGAATGGGCGAACCGGATTGCCGCCTAAGACTAGGCCAGCGCCAGCGCCATTATCAGAAATGGTGTCATAAATCTTGCGTGGTTCATCAACGCGCGTGTCAATGAGTTCGAGGGCAGGGACGACATAGTTTGTTGCTCGCATGACGTCTACCATGTTGACGTGTGGACCTTCTAAAACATCCCCTAGCACAAATGCGAGCTCAAGCTCGACACGCGGCACACAATAGTCAGCGTGTTTGAGAATACCACCATCAGGCTGCATATAGTGCCGATACAAATAGCCGTAGTCTGGCTCGTCAATTTTTGAGGAGCGGCGCATGGCAACAGAGGTTAGGCCCACTTTGTAGCCAATGAGCTCAGCTCCAGCGTCAATAGTCGCCATGGCTACGCCACGCGAAATTGCATAGGCATCATCAAAGGTAATGTGCGGATAGCGAGCAGAAGGTCGCAGCGTTTGTACTTTTGTTTTGTTTGCTTCGATGAGCGCATCGATGCAAAGTTGGCGTTCTTCAGAAGTCAGCATATGTTGTTAGTCAGGAGCAATAATCGGTACAGCTTGTAACGATGCAGGCTTAGGTGTTAGTCCTTCAAATTCCATTCCTAATTCAAACCAAGAGCGGGGCGCAGCTTGGCCCCAGAGTGTTTGGCGCATAGGATCATGCAAATTCCAGATACGTGCCGGATGGTCAGGGTCAACCGTTTGATAGTCACTCACATAGGGTTCAATGCGGTGTCCATCACGGTCACGTAGATACAAGAAAAATGCGTTTGCAATGCCGTGGCGTCCAGGGCCACGTTCCAGTGAATCACGCCAGCCATTGGATGCCATTGAATCACATAAGTGAATGATATCTTGAACTGATGGCATCCAAACTCCCATGTGATGCAATCTTGGGCCTAGTCCATTGGTAAAGGCGAAGTCATGTACGCCTCCTTTGCGATGTATCCAAGTTGCCATATAGGGTGATTCGGAATCTCTTTTGTCAAGGACGGTGGCTTCAGTGACGCGAAAGCCCAACTGTGAAACATAGAATGCTGTGGCCGCGTTGACATCATTATGAAACATGTTGGCATGGTCAATGCGCTGCACTCTGGCACCATGATACAAATGATATTTTTGCAGAATATCACTGCCCCGATCCATTTCATAATACAACTCAAGTGGCATTCCAAACGGGTCGGTTGTGCGCAGGGTGCGACCTTGGGCATGGCGTTGCACCCATTCTACTGATTGTCCAAGACCTTGGAAAAAAACAAAGGCTTTGTCTAGATCGTCTTCCGAGAATACTTTTAGACCAAGGTAACTAACTTTGGGGACATCCCCTTTGCGCAGAATGAGTGAATGATGGTTCAACTCTTCCATCCCGCGCAGGTAAAGGGCGTCTTTCGTTTCTTCTTCTAAATGATACCCAACTAAATCAACATAGTATTCTTTCGAATAGCCAAGGTCAGTGACGATCCATTCCAGATGGCTGACGCGGACAATGTTGAATGGCGGGGTGAAGTTGATGATGTCGTTTGGCATGGGTTAGTAGTGGAGAGTGATGAGTGGACAGTGGCTAGGTCAAGCACGTAATTTTGATGAAAGTGAACGTAACATTTTTTGAATTTCTATAACTTGTTTTTCGAGCATGCCGAAATCATTTTGATTTACATATCCTAGGCGAGTTGCAATTAGCAATTGCGTATGGACTTCAGCTAGGGAGCCTAAGGCAATAAATAGAAATTGCCGAAACTCGGATGTGTGTTGTCTTGCTTGGCCTTCTGCAATATTTGAAGGCACAGATACAGCAGCGCGACGCACCTGATTTGTGAGGCCAAATTGCTCGTGTTTAGGCCAGTTTTGGCTGATGTTATAAATATGTTCGACTAGATCGACAGCTTTTTGCCAAACAATAAGATCGCGATAACTCTGAACTTTGCTCAACTAATCACTCTCCACTCTCTACTAATCACTTTGCCGAATTTATTCGGCACCTAGTTTCGAAATGCTGTGGTCACCCATTGCAATGGCAATATTCTTTGTTTCCATGTAGAAATCAAAGCTGTAGTCACCACCATCACGGCCAATGCCTGATTGCTTTACTCCGCCAAAGGGCGCTGGTAAGTGGCGCACGTTTTGGCTGTTGATCCAGACCATCCCGGCTTCAACTTTATGCGCCATATTGACAGCGCGAGTGACATCCTTTGTCCAGATGTAAGCTGCAAGTCCATAGTTGACACTGTTGGCAATTTCCAGTGCTTCAGCATCGGTTTCGAATGACATTGCGGTCAAATATGGTCCGAAAATTTCTTCCTGTGCAATTCGCATGGTTGGGTCGGCATCTTTTACAAAGGTAGGGTTGATATAGTTGCCAGTTTCACAACCATCAGGACGACCACCACCGCTAGTTTTAGTGGCACCTTCTTCAACAGCTAGGTCTACATAGCGTTGAACTTTGGAAAGATGTCCGGTATCAATTAGTGGCCCAACCTCAGTTTCCGGATCAAGCGGATTGCCGACTTTTATCTGCGTGACGCGCTCAGCTAGTCGTGTTGTAAATTCTTCATACACAGGCTTCTCGACCAATAAGCGGCTGGAGGATGTGCAACGTTCGCCATTGAGACTGTACTTCATAAAAATAGCCGCATCTAAAGCCCGATCAAGGTCAGCATCTGCAAAAACGATGACGGGGTTTTTGCCACCGAGTTCGAAGTGAACCCGTTTGAGTGTTGGCGCGCCTTGCTGCATGATAAGTGACCCTGTCGAAGACTCACCAACGAAGGCAATTGCTTTTATATGCACGTGTTCAGTGAGTGCTTTGCCGACTGTTTCCCCATACCCGTTTACTAAATTCAACACACCTGCTGGTAGGCCAGCCTCAAGACCAAGTTCTGTGAGAATTTGAGCGGTAACAGGTGATAACTCTGCTGGCTTATGCACAACGGTACAGCCAGCCGCTAAAGCCGGAGCAATCTTCCATGTGCTTAGCATGAAGGGTGTGTTCCAGGGCGTAATGACGCCAATAGGCCCGATTGGTTGCCGGATGGTGTAGTTGAGATGGTCGTTGGTGGGCAGTGAGAGACCGTTTTGTGCTTCTTCAGCGCGGTCTGCAAAGAAACGGAAGTTTGCGGCACCGCGTAACGCTGCTTTTGCCATAAACCGAATTGGCTGCCCAGTGTCTAGTGATTCAAGAAGTGAAATTTTCTCGGCGTTTTCTTCGATTAGGTCTGCATAGCGATACAAAATGTTGCGTCGTGTTTTTCCATCTAATGCGGCCCAAGCGGGGAACGCGTTCCAGGCGGCTTGGCATGCCGCGTCAATGTCTTCCGTCGTACTTTCGGCAACCTCACAAATGATGGTGTTGTCAATGGGAGATAGTGTTCTGAAAGTTTTACCTGTCACGCTGTCTTTGCGCACACCATTGATGATGTTCTTGACCCCGCGTGCAGAGACTTCAGCGCGATATTGCGTGACAGCAGTTACGTTTGCTTCAAATGTTTTCTTTTCAGCCATTCCCTAAATATTCCTCTCTTTTATCACTTTATATATTGTCGCAAGAGGTGCGCGGCAAAACATGCAGATATCAAGCGTTTTTTTACATACACGTCAGACGTTGATGACAGTCTAAACAGCAGGGTTATGTAGTCAGAAATTTGAATGATATTAGCAATCTGGGTAATTTATGCCATTGGGTGTGTTTCTGGTACTCAGTAATTTGCATTTGTGTATCGTTTTGCGTAAGAATATAACCGTAAGCCAACAACATTTACATTTGGTTTGCAAGTGCAACTGGGAGGCTGCGCAAATTTCAATGGCTATACATATCGTGACAGATAGCACCTGCGATTTACCACAGGCTGCTCTGCAACAATTGGGCATTCATGTAATCCCCAGCATTGTAAGTGTTAATGGCGACGAGTTTAGAGACACGCTCGACATTAGCCGCGATGCAATTTATGACAAACTGGGCAATTTGCGAAATCAAATTTCGACTTCGCCTGCTCCAGCAAACTATTCGCAACGCTTATTTGAGCAAATTCCGGCCAAGGATCAAATTCTCTGCATTGTGTTGTCATCTTCAATTAGTAAAACTTCAGAACACATTGCTCTTGGCGCACAAGCAGCTAATCGGAATGTAACAATTCATGACAGCCAATCCATAACGATGGGGTTGGGCTATCAGGTGTTAGTTGCTGCTAATGTCATCTCTAAAGGTGGCTCAATTCAAGATGCCATTGTGGCAATGGAAGCGATTTCACAACGAACGTTTTTATATGTGTTGCTAGACACGCTTGAGTTCTTGCGACGTGGGGGGCGGGTTAGTAATCTGTCTGCTAGCGTTGGTGGACTGCTCCAAATCAAACCGATTTTGAAGCTACAGTGGGGCAAAATTGATGTATTGGCACGCCAACGGACTTATAAACGTGCTTACAACAAATTTCTAGATTACAGTCAATTTCATGGCAGGCTAGATCGCCTAACGATTTTCCACGCTGATGCAGAAGACCGCGCTCTGGATTTGAAATATAGCTTGTCACGCATTGTAGACAGCGACGTCAACATTACAGCCGTTTCGCCATCATTAGGGGTGCACATTGGCCCCAAGGCGGTTGGTGTAGTGGGGATTATGAAAAACTGACCGTCAACGACGTAAATTGTTGATCCTCTGACGGTAGGCATTAGCAGTGCTTGCGCAAGCATTGCCCTTCCATTAGACTCCCGATCATTCGTTAGTGATCATGAATCCTATGTTGATGGGAGTCTAATAAACCAGCTTTAGAAACAATTGAGCCTCGCTTACATTGTTTTGCTCCAATTTTTACTATGACAAACGCTTATATTGTTGCGGCGAAGCGCACCCCGATTGGGAAATTTGGTGGGGCGCTCAAAGACCAATCTCCTGTTGCTCTTGGTGCACATGTAATGGATGCGGTCATGCAAGCTGCAAATGCACCAAAAGACGCACTTGACCTCTATATTATGGGCAATGTTTTGCGAGCGGGACACGGTCAACTGCTACCGCGTCAGGCTGCTGTTGCTGCGGGTATTCCTGAGTCAATTGATGGCTATGCCATTGATATGGTGTGTTCGTCAGCAATGATGGCGGTTGTCAATGCCGCAACCTTGATCCGTGCTGGCGATGCGGATTTGGTGTTAGCTGGTGGTATGGAGTCCATGTCGCAGGCAGGCTTTTTCCTCTCTCATCGGGCGCGCTGGGGCTATAAATATCTGGCTGGCCGACCTGAGGAAGTCAAAGATGTGCTGGAATATGATGGCCTACGTGATCCGTTTGAGCAGACGAGCATGGGCGCTGAAACAGAGCGGCTTACCGCAGATTACAGCATTACCCGTGACGCACTGGATGAGGTGGCATATCAGTCACATCGGCGAGCAGCAGAAGCAACAGCGAACGGAACATTTGCGAATACAATTGCGCCTGTTACAGTAAAAACACGTCGTGGTGAGATTGAAGTTAGCGTGGACGAAGGGATCCGTGCAGATACATCTCTGGAAAGCTTAGGCAAGTTGCGCTCAGCATTTGCATCGGATGGTGTCTTGACAGCGGGAAATGCAAGTCAATTGAGCGACGGTGCCGCCGCGCTTTTGATTGCAAGCGAAGCCGCGGTCAAGAAATACGACCTTACGCCATTAGCGCGTGTTGCCGGATCTGGCATTGCCGCGGTGCCAAGTTGGCGTTTCGTGGAAGCGCCTGTCCCAGCAGTCAAGAAAATGCTCACCCGTCATAATCTCAAGGTCAATGATATTGACTACTGGGAAAACAACGAGGCGTTTGCGACTAACAGCGTGCTTTTCCATACGGAGCTAGGCGTTGATCCAAATCGTTTGAATATTTATGGCGGTGGCATTTCGCTTGGGCATCCGATTGGCGCAAGTGGGACGCGGATTATTGTGACATTGCTAAATGCACTGCAGCAAAATAGCGGGCGCTATGGGATTGCATCGCTTTGTCATGGAACAGGCGGTGGCACTGCGGTTTTGTTGGAACGCGTGTGATATTTGATCACCTTGCGTTAGAAAGACAAAGAAATTTTATATAAGCAAATAAGTACGTAGCCTCAGTTCTGGATAAGTTTCAAAATGTCTGGGTTACACATGAAATTACCTTGAAACATGGGTGTTTCAAGTGTGTCATCCAGAATTCAGGTTACTTACCCGCTAAGACCATAAAACAAAAGGCTTCTCAAGTGAGAATCCTTTTGTTTTATGAATCTGATGTTATTTGTAGCAGTACTAAGCAAATATCGGTGCAAACATTTGCAGTGTAAATAACAATACGCTAATGCCAGTGAGACAGACCATAAGGAAGATTTGGAAGATCTTGCCCCAAATGGAAGCATCTCGCCAAGCGCGTACTAGCAAGACAAACGATAACAATGCCAGCACTAATACGACTGGTGCCACCATAAAGATGTACCTAGATGTTCCAGGTAGTCCGCCATAGTAGAGCAGACCAGTGTTGCTAAATGCGCCAGCAATTGCGGCAAATAGGAAACCGATCATTGTGAGTGTTACGAGGCCAGTCAGACTGACTAACACGCGGCTAGCAATGCGTGCTGCACGGCGCTCAACAATCTTTTCAGAATTACGAATTTGTCTAATGAACCATGCAAGTGGCCATAACACGATCCCAGATAACAGCAAAAAGGCGAGGGTGATTAGGCTCCCAAGTTGTACAACAGTTGCGGTTTCTAAGGCGGCAATGCCATTGAGTAATGGCACTGGAATTACATCTGGATCTAGTACTTCTAATTGTTCTTCATTGGCGTAGCAACTTGTGTCTGGTGCTTGTGCTGGATTGTTCAAAAAGTCAGACGCAATTTGTTCAGAACACGCGTTACCGCCCCAAATGTTGCCATGGCTGCCCAATGGGTTGACAACGTTATAGCTGTTGCCCAATGTGGTGGCTGCATCGGCAGCAAAGGCTGCTGGTGTAATGGGATCAAACCGTCCAGAGATCAGCAGTGTTGGGATGTCACTCTGGACAGGCTCACTGATATTAGTTGGCAATGACTCTACTTGCCAGTCGGCACAATTGGCCTGCATTGCATCTACGTCTTTGGCTGCATCTTCTGAAATGAAAGGGCGTACGCCATCGGTCAATGCATCGTTACCTGAGAACTCGCCGTACTCTGCACAAATGACGGAGTAGTACATGCCAATACTCATGGTGTCATCAAACGCGATTTGCGATGCGAGGAATTCAAACGCTTCAAAATTACCTTCTTCTGCGTCCAATACAAACTTAGGGAAGGCGGCATAAAAGTCTGGTAAATAGAACATGCTGAACATCAGCCCACGCAAGCTTTCACCTGTTAGAACGCTTTCAAAACTTTCTCCTGTGTCGTCGTTGGTGAGCGTTAGCGTTGCTGGAGTTTCGTCAAGCTTGTCGTAAATTGCTAACAAGCGTGGTTCTAAGTCCGCATAGAGCGCGCTACAGTCAGCATCGTCCTGACAAGCTGCAAAGTATTCGTCATATGCACCATTTTCAGATTGCGCGACATGGGTAATAAAGTTTGTTTGCGTTGGCACCACGGAATCTAGGATGACTGATCGTAACGCTGGTTGATCTAAACGAATGAGATGCAGACCAAGTAGCGTGCCATAGGAGACACCATAGAAGTTATACTGATCATACCCAAGCGCTTGGCGGATTAGATCAATGTCTTGCGCATTTTCAAGGCTGTCATAAGCAGATAGGTTGATGTTTTCTTCATTGACTAAGCGATTGCGACATTGGAGTAAGGCTTCGTCAGAGAGACGTTGGATTTCGTCTTCATCGGTAAGTGTGAAAAGCTGCTCTTGAATGTTACGGAACTCGACGCAGTCTAAGCGTGGCTCTGCGAATTGTGTGCCGCGCTGATTGAACAACACAATGTCACGGTCAGCAGCAATGCCAGTGCCAGCCGCTGTAATGGAGAACACAGCGAATGCGTCGCCACCTGGCCCCCCTTGCGCAAGAAATACAGGGTCTGGCTTGGGTGAACTGCTGGTTGCCTTTCGAATGGCGACAGGCAAGCGGATGGTTGGTCCATCAGGGTTTGCATGTTGTTCAGGGACTGTTACATAGCCACACTCAAACCCAAGTGTTTCTGGCGTAATGAACGCATTGTTGAGATCAAAAAAACATTCTGCTGATTCAAAGTCTGATGTTGTTTGCTGTGTTTCAGCAGCATTTGTAACAGAGACCAAAGAAAGCAGTCCAACTACGAGAACTGAAATGGATAGCCAAGATTTGGTTTTGTTGATCATAAGTCGCAAGGATTGCATAGAGTATTTCCAGTCAGGGTGTTGAAGAGGCGGGAGAATTCCCAAAGCTGCATACTAATTGTATGTCTAGACCATGCTCAACAAGGGTTTGAATCTAGCTAGGATCGTGGTCATAGGTCTCAACTGATCTTATCAATTGGAATTGTGCTTGCCAACAATAGCGCTTTATCGATTGGCAAACATCGCTTGTATCTGTGGCATCATTGCTTCGTAAGCACCGCCCATCAAAATATTCAAGATACCAACGCGCTTGTCAGAATCATTTCGAAAACCATGCGGTGTGCCTGCCGGAATAATTGCGATTGCACCAGTCTCTAGAGTTTGCCAACCGTCACCGTTCATGACGCTAACGGGGCCAGCGAGTACATAAATAAGTTCATCATTGGCCTCATGAATGTGCTGCTCAACGCCTGGTGCGTTAGCGTCTAGCCACCATTCAGTGATGGCATATTGATTGTCCACTTCAGCACCATCTGCTTTGAATTTGACGGTTGTGTTGTTGTCTTTGCCTAAGCTGTATACCCGACCTGCATCGGCAGCGAGGGTAAGTGGTTTGCGTAAATTATCCATACTGATTTCCTGTGCTATTGAACTGTATTGGGTGATTATAGATGGCGTTATATAGACAAAATAAAAGAGGAAATACTATTTAGTAGCATTTCCTCTTTTGCTGCTCTGCAGATATATTGCTGTGCTTTAGGGCTTATTGCGACTCAATCAGCACTTCATAAGAATAGAGCTGTGACCCTTCGAAATTTTCTGGAACTGCAGCCACAATTAGATAGAGATAGTCATCTGCTGCGGTGACTTCAACTGTCAGTGATCCTTCTAACCCATCATCAAGCGGGAATTGATGATATTTGTAACCATCATCACCATCGCCAACAACAACCCTAGCTTCAAAGAATGCTGGTGCTCCAGCTGACCCTTCAGCGTCACCATCAAAGACGAAGGCGTATGCGCCATCAATGCTGCCCTCAATTTGGATTACATTGTAAGACCAATCTTCAGGGGTGACCTCTGCTGCTGGTCGGAACCAGTCGCCGTCTGTGCCTGAATTTGGCAATGAAATGACATAAGGGTTGATGTCATTTGGATCCCCTGACCAGTCAAGCTCTTCCTGAGCAATCTCAAATTGAGTCCGATTGATGTAAGCAAAGTCGGCAACGTTTTGCCCGGCCCAATCGCCAAACAACTCGCGGAAATTTGGAATACGGCTATACAACAATTCCTGCGGTAGCGCGTAATCTGTTTGGTTATAGCCAGCTGCAATCAGCTGTACATCAATGCCCTGTAACTCAGTTAAGAAGATCAAGAAGGAGCTCATGGCATATTGATGGATGGTACGTTGCCATGATTCTGGATCATATTCGCTACTGTTGTCCCAACTGCGCCAGAGGCTTTCGTGAGGTGCCGCAAAAATTGCACCAGCTTCGATAAAGGCTTCATCGGCAGCCGCCCCTAGCCAGCGGCTGGCATACCAATTGGCTGTCGCTTCGCTAAACCAAGCCCCATCGCCTTCGTACCAGTAGCCCGGATTTTCAGTTTCTTGGAAGACATGAAACCCTTCGTGAATAATGACGAGTGGGTCGGTGTACTCGGCAAGCTCCATGTCTAGTCCACCGAAATCATTGCCACCTACGGCGTTACCCCAATCTTCTTCTTCGCCGGGGAAGCCATCAGCATCATCTTCTGTGTCATGAATGTAGACGTTGACATAGTGCCCTTGTGCCAAGTTTGGTGGATCGGCCATGCCAAAGTTTAAGCGGACATCGCGGCGGACTTCGGTAAGTAAAGTGGCGACTTCACGTGCCTCGGTTTCTATGTCCCAAGCTAAGGGATACCAAACTGCAAAAATGCCGTCTGTGATGACACCATGGATACTTTCGTCACCATAGGCTGTTTGCAGCGTTAGCTCAGGAATAGCTAGTAACGTTTGTTCGTCTGTGCTAAGAGTGTCTGCCTGAGGCGCGTTATCAACTGTTGCTGCCTCCGCACCTTGCTCAATGAGAACCTCGTAGGAGTAAATCTGTGAACCAGAAAAGTTTTCGGGGACTGCAGCAACAACTAAATAGATATTGTCATCGGCTGCTGTCACTTCAACCGTAAGTGAGCCTTGTAAGCCTTCATCTAAAGGGAATTCATGGAAGCGATAGCCATCTTCACCATCGCCAACAACAACGCGTGTTTCGAAGAATGCCGGTGCTCCATTTGAGCCGGTTTCGTCTCCATTGAAGACAAATGAGTAAGCACTATCAACGCCACCAGCTACGCGAATCACGTTGTATGACCAGTCTTCAGGGGTTTGTTCTGGGGCGGGGCGGAACCATTCGCCCTCTGTTCCGGCATTTGATAAGTCTGCCGCAAATGGATTGGCGTCAAAGTCATCGCCGACATTGTCAAATTGCTCAACCGCTTCAGCATATTGATCGCGACTAATGTAAGCGAACTCAGCTACATTTTCGCCAGCCCAATTACCAAAGTAGGTGCGCAAGTTTGGAATTTCACGGTAAAGAAATTCCTGCGGCAAGATGTATTCTGGCAGATAGAAGCCGCGTGCGATGAGGTCTTGAGAGACACCTTGTTCTTCTGTCAAGTAGACTAACAATGCACTCATGGCATACATGCGTAAGCTGCGCTGCCAGGATACTTCTTCAGGATCATATTCACTGACATTCTCGCCCCCAAACCACATACTTTCGTGTGGCACCGTTTCGATGGCAAGCGCTTCATAGAACGTATCATTATTAGAACCGCCAAGGATGATCGACGCATACCAATTGGCAGTGGCTTCAAAGAACCATACCCCGTCTTCATCATCTTGATAGCCTTCGTTTGGCCCATCTTGAAAGACGTGAAAGCCTTCATGCAAAATTGTTACAGGGTCTTCTTTGGCCTCCCATGACAATGTCATGTAGCTAAGGTCAAGGTCGTTTCTCCCGACGCTGTTCCCCCAGTCTTCTTCCGTGAATCCATCTGCGTCGGATTCATCGTCGTGGATGTAAACGTTTACATATGACCCATCAGCCACATTAGGCGGATCGATCATGCCGTATTCCGTGCGCACTTGGTATCGGACATCAGCAAGCATTTCACCAATCATGATAGCTGTGTCTTCAAGGTCTGCATCTTTTGGCCACCAAACTGCCCAAATATCATTTGTAATGTAATTGTGCTTTTCTTCATCTGCAAAAAGCGTAATGACTTCTAATGCGGGTGTCTCGGCTGCGCGCCACTCCGCTTTGACTGCTGTTAATTCTTCGTCTGAGACATCATCTTCTTCGCTGCTTTCGTCATCTGACACGTCAAGATCTTCGTCAGCAAGATCTTTTTCATCCAAGTCTTCAGTGTTCTCAAGTTCAACTGTCTCTTGTGCAGCGGTATCTTCATCTACGTCTGCCTCAGATGGTGGAGTTGGGTCAAGCTCTGGTTCTACGGCTTCTGCTTCAATGCTGTCTGCCGTGTCTTCGATCAAAATGGTTTCAATCTCTTCTAAGCTGGGAACAGCACCGCCGTTACAAGCGGTTAGGACTAGTGCGCTAAAGAGCACGAACAGGATGCTGAAAATAGGGGGGGATTGAAAGAGTCTATATTGCGTTTTCACGTCTAATTCCTGATTAATGGCAATCAATTTAATAACAATGAATGTTGTAATTACAACGCGCGTAACTATATAGCCTTTAGGGCATTTTGCAATCGGTCTGAGTATGGAGTTGTAAGTAAGACTTGTGGCGGAGATGAATTGAAATTGAAGGGGGAAGCAATATGTGGTTGCTTCCCCGTATTTGCGTGTGGGTTAGATGAGCGCGTCAATAGCGCTGACAAGTTCTTTGCATTTTCGTGAGTCGAGCGCATGTGGATGTGGGTTACTAAACCGACGTGAGTCATTGTCATAGTACTTACCACTTGCTGTCTCAAATTCTTCTGAAAGCGCTGCTCTTGTAAGGATATCTGCACCAATTCTTAGGTCGTTGCCTTGCATACCAAAGGCCTCTTTCACCATCTTGCTCCCAAGATAAGAGCCTGGATTGACAGACACTAACATTGGCGAGTTTGGTAACGCGTTGGCAGCAAGATAGTTTGTCCACATCATGATTGCTAGCTTGCTTTGTGCGTATGCATTCATATCATCAAGCTGCACGCCGTTGGTAAGCGCCTGAATGTTTACAGGTGCTTGCGCTGCTGAAGAGACGTTGATGACGCGACTATTAGCGTTTAGCTGTGGAAGCAATAGCTTCGTCAGTAGGTAAGGGGCAATGGTATTCACCATGAAACGGAGATCGATGTTGTTATCTAATATTGGCGTATTGGCCTTCAACACCCCAGCATTGTTAATCAATACATCGAGGCTGGTGTGTTGCGCTTGCACTGCAACAGCTAGTCTGCGTACAGCCGCTAGGTCAGATAAGTCCGCAACATACGTTTCAACATTTGCGTTTCTCAGCTCATTAGATAACGCCTGAAGTTTGGTCGCGCTACGGCCGTGTAGCAGCAAGCGATGTCCTTTCTGAGCTAATAATTTTGCGGTTTCACGCCCAATACCATCGGTTGCGCCAGTGAGTAAGATAGTTTTCATCATTTAGAGGTGTACTGTTGGGAAATAAGGCAGAAGTCCGTCTGCCAAACGCTTTAGTGTGTCTTCAATTTCAGCCTGATTGAAACGTAAGTTGATGGCAACATGATTAATGCCAATGGCTTCAATTGATTTGAGATAGTCGCGTAATACGTTGATGCCTAACCGCATGCCTAAATGAATGGGTTGTGGAGTGGCGTTGTCATCGCGGACAAGGTCCACATAAAGTGGTTGCATGACCGGTTTGGTCGGCTCATTTGCTGCGGCAACTTGCTCCCGAAAGGTAGCAATGACTTGGGCTTGTTGGCGTGTATTACGCGGATACGTGATCCAACCATCGCTGTGTTGCGCGATCCATTCTGGCGACTGGCGACTGCTGCCCGTCACAAGTAATGGCAATTGCTTTCCTGTAGGTTTAGGCAGCATGTTAACTTGCACCCGATTTTGACCATAACGATTGTCGATTTGCGGCCAATCGGCTTGCATGTTGCGGATGTAGTCAAAACTCTCGCGAAACAGCACATCCCGTTCTTCAAACGGAATATTCATTGTGGGATATTCATCTGGCCGATCGCCTGAGGCTACGCCCAAGATAAGACGCCCATTCGACAAGACATCGGCTGTTGCTGCGGCTTTTGCAACATGAGCCGGGTGTCGCAAGGGCAAAATCACGCTAGCAACGCCAAGCGCAATGCGCTCTGTATGAGCGCTTAGCAAACCCAAATATACGAATGGATCAAATGGTTGACCAGCGTCTCCAAATGATGGCACGTTGAACGGTACGTCTCTTAACCAAAGTGACGCGAACCCAAGGTCATCTGCCAATTTGGCCCGTTGCAAATGGCGATGCATTTTGGGGACAGGACTACGTGCATAGTTTTCAATTGGAACAACAATGCCAATACTGAGGTGTCCGTTCCTAAATACGGTGTTATACCCAGTGTTGATTGTTTGAAAAGGTGCTTTTGACATTTTTCGGAATGAGACAATGCGTGCTTCTTCTTGTGATTGTTGCGAGAATAAACGATACTAGCAAATCAAACAAGTACGCACATTTTTGGTATATAGTGACACAAATGATACTGTGAGGGGTTAGTGCAACACGAACGTTATGACTGCAACGAAGGTTGTCCAGTAGAGGCAGCTTTGGAAATTATCGGTGGCAAATGGAAAGGGATGATTCTTTATCATCTGTTGACGGAGACACTGCGCTTCAATGAACTGAAACGGCAGATGCCTGAAATTACCCAGCGCATGCTCACAAAACAGCTGCGCGAGTTAGAAGCAAGCGGGCTTGTGCACCGTGAGGTGTACCCACAAGTGCCACCAAAGGTTGAATACTCCACGACAGACTATGGCAAGACATTAGCGCCGGTCATTCATGCGCTAAGAGCTTGGGGGGAAGCGCACCTTGCGCTGCTTGAAGCCCAAAATGATGAGGCTCAAGCTGCCATTAATACTTCAATCGGCACATAATCAATGTCAAATCCAAAGTAGCGCGGGCCAGAGCAAGCTAAGCCAGCTTCGGTGCGAAATGCGTCTAGGCCTTTCATGCCCACAGCTACAATCGCGTCTCCTTCGGCAATAAAATAAAAGAGACGTCATTCCGTCCATCGGTAAGACTAATCCGTAGCGTGTTCGAATTGGCTTAGTTTTACTCAAAAGGTTTGCCTCGAGGACTTTGGACTATGCATTTTCATTAGCAATGTCTATAAAAATGCTATCCTCAGATCCCTGATACGCGATGAGTTGTGTAAATTAGCCGCTCGGCAGACCCATCCGCCTTCGCTCAGGGCAAGCTGTGCTCGTGATGACATTACGCAGTCTTAAGCTAGCAGAAATGTTTAGCTTAGTGCCTATCTGACATGACGATTCATGTCACTAAACTTACTATTGGTCACACTATATTTTTCAGAATTTTGTTTATGAGAATAGACAAATCAATATCCGTGCTAAGAATTTCTCTCGTAGCTAAGTAACCTATGCAACATTTACTCATCACCAACGCATGTGCTTTCACTGCGGATC
>JAHDBS010000239.1:0-2503 GCA_020630225.1 Anaerolineales bacterium
TTCGTTCAATTCGCGTCCCAAAGGTCAACGAATAAAAACACCTTCTAGCATCAGTTGTATACTCCATCCACCTCGTCTTGCTCGTACTTCGGCAGGCTCAGCAGAACTCCGCGGCTAATTTATGTTAACCCAAAAGACGCACCGAAGTGCGCCTTTTGGGGGAGAAAATTATGCGATGACTCGCGGTTACTAATCGATCAATGTGGCTGTGACAAATAAGCGGCCCCATTGGAGGTTATTGCCCTTGGCATAGCAGGTTTGGAACACTAATGTTTCAGGCGTTGTATAGGTTTCAATGAATAACTCACGCAGTGAGAGCGTGCGGTTGGTGTCTAGACTTTGAAATGACCCATTGTAAGGATCTTGCGGGTTGAAGGCTTGCCAGACTTCATCGTTTGAAATTTCATAACGATCCGTCGTGCCATTGCCATAGACTACGACGACTTCATCGCCAAGTTCTAAGTCATAGAACGCTTCGCCAGCTTCAGTGTTATGGGCCAAAATCCCAAGTACACCATAGTCGCCCGGCAACCCAAACTGGGTGAGGGTGTTGTCCAGCGAGCTAATGAACGCGTGGTCCCCTTTGGGCTGTTGGACAATGGGCATTGCCAATTTATCTTCGATATAAATACCAACAACCTGACTACTTTTACCGTTATATACCGTTTCTATAAACTCTGCCAATGCGTCTTGTTCAACGACGCTTGGAAAACTGATGTTGTCCGCTGCAAATGCAGGTGAGACTGTTAACATGACTGCCATGATACCTACCCCCATACTGAGGAACTTGCGAATACCACTACCGAAGATTTTCATTACCGTTATGTGAGCTACCAACTCAGTGTCTACCGTTACTTACCAATACCGTGTTTTTGATACCAAACACTAACCTATACTAACCTTTTGTAAACCTTCAGGCAAATAGTGATTCTTGATTACCGATACTTTTTGCTAAACTTTTTTTAGTGCTGGTCGGGCTTGTTTCTGCCCAACTAACCTTAGTCTAGGGCCTAAAACCGACGAAAATTCTGATGATTCTTTAGAGAATTTAGCAAGCTGAGGAATCAAAAAACCGTTGCTACTTCGCAACGGTTTTTGTTTGAATTAGTGGTGACTTAACCTCAATTCGGGATAAGCAAAGAGTGTTTAGACTTTTTTCTCTCTGAAATACCTTCCTGACGTTAGGAAGGATCTCTCAAAAGTTAGCATTGCTAGTGCCTTTTGTGGGAGACCCAAGTGGCGTTCTGAAAATCACGCCTTCAACTGCGCACTAAACTTTCTAATCTGTGCGAGCGCCTCTTCTACCGAATCTGTAATCATCAACCAGTCTTTGTAGCCACGCCCTTCAGCGAGCTGCGCTAACAAGGGATAGACCGGCTTGGTTTGGGTCCAATACTCCGTTCCAAAGAAAATCATTGGGCTGGCGTGTTCGTAAGTGGTGTAATGGTTTTGCGCTGCATCTTGGAAAATCTCTTGGATGGTCCCGGCACTGCCTGGGGAGAACACCACGCCATGCTTTGCAATGGCAAGTAAGCCATCTTCGCGCACGCTGTTCGCAAAATACTTCGCAATATCGGTGGCAAACATAGACGGTGGCTCATGACCGTAAAGCCACGTAGGAATACCCAGGCTGTCTGGCATCCGGTAGCCGTTGCCTTGTAATGGATACTTCTCTTTCACCGCAGCGGCCGTATCCAACCACGGATCGGTGGGCGTGTAGAGCGGGGCAGCGCTAAGCATGTTGACGCCATCTTGCAGCTCTTCATCTGACCGATGGGCAAACCATGCGCCGACATGGGTAGCTTCCATCGCACCGGGGCCGCCACCGCTGGTCATCAAATAACCTTCGGCCGTGAGGGCTGCTGAAAGTCGCGCCATTTCTAAATAGGCTGGATTGTCACGCAGCATCGAATGGCCGCCCATAATGGCCACCACATCGCGGTTTTTGATCTTGTCGCGCAAGGCGTCATTCATTGAATGATCGTGCAAGCGGCGCGCTAACGATTCGAAAATATCCTGCGGCTCGCCTTTGCCCGTCTCTGAAAAATGCTGATAGACCCGCCCATCTAAAGAGGTGTGGTAACTATCGGCAACGCCCATTTCGTAGCCTGCAAACAACTCTTCTGGCGTATAAAGGTGCGCCCGAAAGGCGGCATAGGGCACATAGTCTAGGGTTGGAAAGATGCACGCGCCACTGTTGAGCGCATGCGCAATCAGGCTAGGGGTAAGGTTGCAACCCAAGAACATGACCTTATGCAGCGAATAACGCAGTAGCTGCTCTTCGTGATGGCGCAGGTCTAAGGCTTGGAACACGCTGCCGTGCAACGGCTTTTCAGACGCTAAGTGGGCGTCAAGGTCGGTAAGGGTGTGAAATTCAGTAATCATGAATACTCTATTATGGCTGAGTAATTAGGGGAATTGTCGTGACGGACATTACGAAGTCTTCGCAAATACGATAGCGATTACGAAGCAATCTATCTTTTGAATAGTTGCAAAATAAATA
>JAHDBS010000239.1:2603-6924 GCA_020630225.1 Anaerolineales bacterium
TTCAATTGTAAGCCTTCGAACGCGTACGTGACGAGCGCCTTGCCTGCCTCGGTGGCATACCCCCGATTCCAAAACGGCTTGCCAATCCAATAGCCAAACTCTCCGCGGTCTTGCGCCCATAGCGGGCGAATGCCAATTGCTCCAATGATGGAATTGTCGCGTTTATTCGCAATCGCAAAGGTGATCTCATGGTCGGGATCAGAATGACCAGTGTGCGACTGAATCCAGCTTTCGGCCATTTCCAATGTATATGGGTATGGCAAGGCGGCCGTGTTGTTGGCAATGTCCCACTCATTGGCGAGCTCGGCTACTTGGGCGGCGTCAGCCAGCGTGTATGGACGCAGCAGTAGGCGCTCTGTTTCAAGTTGGGGGATTTCAGTGGGCTGGTTCATTGACACGTTATCTCGTTATTATTTTCGGCGCATTCCCATCCAGGCGGCCACCATTATGCCAACGGCTGCGCCCATCATCAGTCCACTGACAACAGATGAATATTGCCCGACCATGCCATTGCCAGCAAGGACGCCGCCAATTAGTAGAAACAATGCAATTGAAATGAGCAGCCGAAGTTGAGGGGACATTGTCAGAAATTTCGTCGGTTTTATCTTCTAAAGTAAATAGTGTAAGCAGGCTGTCGCTAGTACTGCTGCCACTCTAACACCTTTCCGAAGTTGCTGTAAAGGCGACTCGCAGGAGGTATCTGGAGTGCACTAGGAGGTAGTTTAAACGGTAATTGCAGTCGAACTGCACAAGAGGTAAAGAGGTCGTAATTATGTTAGATATGTTAGTTCCAGTAGGACACGATACGATGATCAGTCCTGAACAAGAAAATGTTTTGCGCGATTGCTGCAAAGATGAAGAAAGCTATCGCAAAGTGGTTGCGATGATGAAGCAAGCCGTCATTGAAGCGCACGTTGACCATGATGAAACGGGTCAGCTATATGCCAATAGTCAACTGATTGAATTAATTGGCAAGAAATTCCGCATTCCATTGCATACCATTGCGATGTCCGCTGAAATGTTGACACGCTATAACGATAAATTGACCACGCTGCGGCGCGAAATGCACTTTGATCGCATTCGACGCCAAGTGTATTTCCTCCGTGACATGGTGCAAAACATTGCCATCATCAATAGTTTAGACACGGAGCCGTTGTTCCATCCGACGCCGTTTTTTGAATTGTGTGCCCGCTTAGAAGCCGATATTCACATGTCTGCCAGTTACAGTTCAAACGTCATTTTCCGCTACAACGCCAATGAAACCCGCTCACTACATGTGGACTATGAGTTGGTGAAGCAAGTGGCTGAAAATCTTGTTGCGAATGGTCTCAAATTCTCAGAGGCAGACAGCCTTGTTGAAGTCACCCTGCGCTGCAGTGAAAACACCTGGTTCTTTGAAGTCCGCGATTATGGCATTGGCGTGCCGCGTGCCGACCAACCGCACATTTTTGACCAGTTTTATCGTGGTGAAAACGTTGGACTACGCACAGGCATGGGGCTTGGGCTAAGCAACGCACGTTCTCTTGTCAACGGCATGGGTGGACGCCTCATTGTGGAAAGCGAAGGGCGCGACAAAGGGACATATATCTGCGCAGAATTACCAATCGATATCGATGAGGATTATTTGGACTAGTCTAACTCTGGCAATCTGAACACTATGCGCCACTCCCACGCGGTGGGCTTGGCTAGAAATCAAAACGGCCTTTCAAGTGAAAGGCCGTTTTTTGTTCATAACTTGAAGCAAGGGAACTTCGTGTTCAGCGTTTTTACACGAATGTGCTTCACTTGCACAATTCACCTTCCCAAGGTGACATGGAGTTACCTTGGAGATCGCTCTTATTCAGAACGAAGGTGGGTAAGGTTGTCAAACGGCGCTTCCGGCGACAAAACCAGACGCCCACGCCCATTGGAAATTGAAACCGCCAATGCGCCCATCAACATCGCAAAGTTCTCCAACAATATGTAACCCCGGACAGACCTTAGATTCCAACGTTTTCAAATTCAACTCGTTGAGCGGGACACCGCCGGCAGTCACCTCAGCGTAGTTATAGCCGCGGTTGCCCGTAATAGGCAGCGGATAGCGCGTGAGCAAGGTCACTAATGTCTTGCGCTGGGCTTTGGTCAGCTGCGGGCCATCGATGTCGGTTTCAGCAAGTAGTGACTGTGCCAAGCGCTCTGGTAAATGTTGGCGCAAGTATGTAATCGGCTGGGATTTGCCAAGCGCGAGTAAGTCCTGTTCTACGGCTTCAGGCGTGTGATTGACCATCCAATTTGCAGTCAAGCGCGTGTCCGCATCGGTTCGCATGGCGTCAATGTAATAGCGACTGATATCCAACACGCTTGGCCCTGACAGCCCAAAGTGCGTGAGTAGCGTTGAATTGGTAAAGCTTTGTAAGCGTTTATTGGTGCTAGACCATAAGTCTAACGTGGCCGGAAGCGTAATGCCACTGAGCTGACACAACGGATGCGTCTTGGGCAGATTCAGTGGCACAAGCGCCGGAAAAATAGAGCGTGTGACCGTATGCCCTAGGTGTTGAGCCAAGGTGTAGCCATGTCCATCAGACCCACTTTTGGGAATGCTGCGACCACCTGTTGCCAAGACAACTTTCGCTGCGGTTAGGGTTCCCCATGCCCCTGAAATTACAAAGTTATCCCCATGCTTTTCCACAGTCTCTACACGCCGTGGATGCCAGCGCTGCACGCCAGCGGCATCTGTCGCGCTAAGTAGGGCGTTCAGAATCGTACGGGCGCTATCGGTGGTGGGAAAGAGCTTTCCGGTGTCTTCACGTTTGAGCTGCACACCTTGGGCTGCGAAAAAATCGACAGTTTGGTCGGCATCGAAGCGGCGTAAAACCCGATCAATTGCTTTGCGTGACGACCCTGCAAATGCGCCTGATGTCACCTGATGATGCGTGACATTACAGCGGCCACCGCCCGCCACCAAAATCTTAGCGCCGAGCTTTTTTGCGCCGTCTAATAGCACGATGTTGCGGTCAGGCGTTGTCCGACCTGCCCAAATAGCAGTCATGAGGCCAGCAGCGCCTGCGCCAATAATGGCGATGTCAAGGTGAGGAGGTTGTGATGTCACGAAAGGGTGTTGTTCAATGATTTTGGTGTTTTCTGGCGTGCTAAGGCACATAAGCCTCAACTTAGATTTTACTGTGCTTCATCAAAAGATTCGGGATTGAACAGTATTGCTCAGCTCTGTTGTTGGCGAATAACCATTTGCAATACGCAGCAATGCCTGCATTGCCCCCTCTAGATATAATTAGTTTTTCAAACATTTTATTAACACTTAGCGAGCTCTATTTATGGAAGGCATGATGGAATGGATCACCACTGAGGGTCCAACTTACTTAGTTCGAATTGTTGGCGCTATTCTGGTCTTTTGGATTGGACGCGTGATAGCCAATTGGTTGGCTACGCTAATTGAGAAAGCAATGACCCGCAGCAAGATAGATGCAACGCTGTCTGGCTTTCTGGGGTCTGTAGTGCAAACTGTGTTTTTAGTGCTGGTGATTATTGCCGCACTGGGCACACTTGGTATTGAAACCACCAGTTTTGCTGCAATACTCGCCGCAGCCAGTTTAGCGATTGGTCTCGCGCTGCAAGGCACTTTGGCTAACTTCGCATCTGGCGTAATGTTGCTACTGTTCAAGCCTTATAAAGTCGGAGATTTGGTCGAAGTCGGCGGTATTTTAGGCACGGTCGATGAATTACAAGTCTTCAACACTATTCTCAGCACGCCAGATAACAAACAAGTGATTATGCCAAATTCTCAGGTTACTAGTGGTCCAATTACAAATCTGTCAGGCAAGGGCTGCTTGCGGATTGATCTTGTGGCGGGAATTGGGTATGACGATGATTTGAAAAAGGCCAAAGCTATTTTGGAAGATATTCTGGCCTCACATCCGAAGGTGTTGAAAGAACCTGCCCCAGCCGTCAACGTGCTGGAGCTAGCAGACAGCAGCGTCAATTTTGCGGTTTGGCCCTATGCCAATGTGAGTGATTATTGGCAAGTGCGTTTTGACGTCACCGAATCGATCAAACTGCGCTTTGATGAAGCCGGCATCAGCATTCCATATCCGCAACAAGATGTGCATGTGCACAATGTTTCGTAAACAGAGATAGATGCTGACGCTGTAACAGCGTTACTGGTGGATGAAAAAAGGCTTCGCAAATTTCTGCGAAGCCTTTTTGGTTAAGTCAGGAAGCGGAGGAAATAATTAATGGCTAAACGGGTAACTGTTAATTGTTAAGGGGGCACTCAAGACAGAGGTTGGCTCGCAACCTCATTAGTAATTAACCGTTTAACAGTTCA
>JAHDBS010000240.1 GCA_020630225.1 Anaerolineales bacterium
AACAACTCTTTCACCGAAGACAAATCGTAATTATCAACAATTGGATGTTTGCCCAGCGCGACCAAGACCGGCGGCACCAGATTTGTGCGTGTGACCTTATGCGTCTGCACGAGCTCTAGATATTGAACCAGATCAAAACGCGGCATGGTCACAATGGTCGCGCCTTTGATGAGCGCCATGTTCATAATCACCACCATCCCATAGATGTGAAAGAACGGCAGCACGCCGACGACCACATCGTCGTCATTCATAAGGTCATAGTCAGGAATATTGTCTGACTGCACCAAATTCGCGACGATGTTTCGATGAGTCAGCATCACCCCCTTGGGCAAGCCCGTTGTGCCGCTGGAATAGGGCAACACGACAATATCTTCAGCCGCATCGATGCTTGGCAAGTCGGCGTCTTCTTGGATTAGTAATGCGGCAAAAGGTGTCGCCCCTTCAGCTTCTCCAAAGACAAAAACCTCTTCAATTCCACAGCGCTCGGCGGCAGCGGTGGCCGTTTCCATAAACATCGGGATGGTCAGCAAATATTTCGCGCCTGCATCTTTTAGCTGATGCACCACTTCGTCTACGGTGTAAAGCGGATTGAGCGTCGTGACCGTGCCACCTGACAGCGCAATGCCGTGGAACGCAACGGCATACTCTGGGATATTTGGACTCAGGATGGCAAATACATCACCTTTGCCAAAGCCGCGCTGGGCAAGTCCTGCTGCCGTCATGTTGATCATTGCGGCTAGTTTGGCATAGCTAAGCGTGCGACCTGTTGGGCCATCAATCAAGGCGGGTTTGTCTCCATATGCAGCCAAATGCTTGAGAACAAAGCTGGGCAAGTCATCGGTTGGGATGTCTACGGAAGGGTATGGGCTTTTGAATATCATAGGAAAAGAGCGAGGGAGAATTTATTACTTGGCGAACTGTTGAATGGTGTTACTGAAAAGATTAGAAATAATCAACATATGCAGTTCATGTTGATTGTAGGGATTTACCGCAATTGGGCAACTGTCTAACGGGTGAGTTTTTAGCGAACTTGAGCGTTGGGGTAATACTGTTTTGCAGTAACTAGTGTGGGCTTTTTGACGCGAATGGCCCGAATGCAGCGAATGACCACGAATTATTAAGTTGTTATTCGCGTCATTCGTATAATTCGTTGCATTCGCGTCCCTATCTCCACACCGCACGACTCCGCAACTTGGACTTATCAACCTCCTCCCGTGCACGCTGCTAGACAGAAAAACTTATCTAGCTACCCGACAGTTTCACAGAGCAATACGTCGTAATCGCTATCGTGTTCGTAATCGTAATCGAGAAGACATGCTCAAGTACGAATTTCAGAGTAACTCCGACAGAATAATCTAGAGTCCTTGGTGAAGTCACAACCAGAAAATGATAAATGTGCCATCACTTATCGATTACGAACGCGATTACGACAACGAATACGAGTAAATTCGCAGTTTGATTAAAAGTGTAAGGTAGCTAGAAACTTATCATTTCTGTTTGATAAACCTTCTCAAGCGCAGGCCGTTTCGGTTTCCTCTATACTACGCAGCATATGGGCAAACGGATTTTCAATTTCGGATTTCAACTTTGCGTGGTCATCGCTACGCTTTTGACAATTTCACACCTATTACGTGACCTCTGGTGGGGCTTTTGGCTCGCCGAACACCTACGCGTACAGTTGTGCATCGGCATTTTGGCGCTGATTCTGATTAGGGTCTGGTCAAACCGCCGTGAAGCCGGATTATTAGTGATGCTACTTGTCATCAACCTATTCTTCATCGCGCCCTATCTGCCACGCGGAACACAGGCCACGACAAGTGACCTGACCATCACCCACTTCAGCATTGATAAAGACAAAACCGAAGCGTTTGCCTATCTCAATGCGCAAAATGCGGACATCTTGTTTTTGCAAGAGCTGACGCCCGCCGCTGAAGACGCCATTGATGGCCTCACAAACTATGACGTTGTGCGGCTCAATGTCATGGATAACACGCACGGATCGGGCATGCTAGTAAAGAAAGATTGGCAAGGTGAAGTTCTAACTACTGATATTGTGCATCTACCAGATGACAATCCACGCCCGCTGCTGACTGCCACAATTGAACTCAACGGACAGCAGCTTCAGCTTATGAGCTTACACGTCATCCGCCCTGGAATTCATCCACAGCGAAATGACTACTTTGCTACGGAAACAAGTCACGTGGCGAACTGGGCCTTACAGCAACCGCTACCCGTCATTCTGATTGGCGACTTCAACGCCGCCCCTTGGTCGCGCGCGCTCGAGGACTTCCGACGGGCCGGACTGCACACCGGGCGTAGCGGCCATGGCCTATACCCAACATGGATCGCCGACCTACCTTGGTTACTGCGCATCCCAATTGACCTCACCATGGTCACAGCCGATCTTGATGTCGTGCAGCTTAGAACTGGCCCCAATTTAGGCTCTGATCATTTACCACTGCATGTAGGGTACGACTTACCGTAAAATATTGCGGCTCTCTAATTCTTATTTTTCCCGTAATTTGACCTCATGATCATTGACGCCCATCAAGATATTGCTTGGAACATGCGCCAGTTTGGCCGCGACTATCGTGGGTCAGCGCTCGCTATCCGAAAGCTTGAAGCAGGGTCTGCTACGGTCAAGCGCAACGGCTATGCATCACTAGGGATGGCGGAATGGCTAGCCGGTGAAATTGGCATCATTTTTGCGACCATCTTTCTTGTGCCAGAGCATCGTAAAGACAGCTGGGACACCGAAACCTATGCCGATGCAGAGCAAGCTCATAAGCTTGCACAAGCGCAGCTCGATCTTTATCGACGCATGGAAGACGAGTTGGAAAATGTACGCATTATTCGCACCCTAAGTGACTTAGAGGCTGTGGTTGAGTCACAGTCGTCACCAGACTTACTCAAGCGCGAAATTGGATTAGTCATCCTAATGGAAGGGGCTGATCCCATTCGCGAACCAAAAGAAGTTGAATACTGGCGGCAGCAAGGTGTGCGCATTATTGGACCGGCTTGGGCGCGAACGCGGTATGCGGGCGGTACTGGGGAGCCTGGCGGGCTCACAATCGATGGGTTTGAGCTACTGGGCGTCATGGCTGACCAAGGTCTCATCTTAGATGTCAGCCACATGACCGACAAAGGTATCTTTGAGGCTTGCGACATGTATCCCGGCACCATTGTCGCGACACATGCCAATCCACGGGCGCTTTGCACCTTGGTGACGCCTGAACGCTTGCTAACAGACCGCCATATTTTGCGTCTAGTTGAACGCGATGCTGTTATTGGCATCGTGCCTTATAACAAATTTCTCAAGACCGGCTGGGTCAAAGCGGATGGGAAGCGGGCTGTGCCACTCTCATATGTAACTGCTGCTGTGGATCACATCGTGCAGCTAACGGGTAGCGTCGATCATGTTGGCATTGGGTCTGACTTTGACGGCGGATTTGGTGCAGACGCGATCCCTTTTGAACTAGACAGCGTTGCCGACTTACCCCTGATTGGCCAACGCCTACAGCAGATGGGGTATGATGACGCCGCAGTTGCAAAGTTCAACTCTGAAAATTGGCTGCGCGTCCTGCGCAAAGCCTTAGCTGTTTTCTGACTTCACTTTTTTGTATGGCAACCACTCCTACGCTTCCCTATAAACGTCCGTTTTCGCGGAAAAAAGCCCTGCAACGCGGCGGTCTTGCGACCCTCATTGTTGGGTTGCTGGCAACGCTGCTTGGCACATTCCCGCAAGTATTGGGGTTGGATGAAACCCCTGGGGTTGGGTTGGCGCAGTTGTTTATCATTCTCGGCGGAATTGCGCTGTTTACGTTTGGGGGCTACCTCATTGCTTACGCTGCTCGCCGCCGCCGCAAGCACAACCGCTTGCGTGAAGACATTGGTCTACGCCTTATGGCAACCGGCTACGTTGTCTGCGCGGTGTCTGCGCTGGCAGATGTGCTTGGAATTGGAACACACAACTTACCAATTGTGTTCCCTTACTTTGGCCCGTTCCAACTAGCAGGGATGGCATTAGGCATCACAACCATTGTGATCGGCATGATTCTGTACTCGCAAATTGCGAGCCCTAAGAATGTCATGACCGGCAAGCTTTCTGACCTTGACGACTTGCCGTAGGCCTTCTCTAGAACCGAGACTATTCCCTTACTACTTCGACTTCTTCCCCAAATGCCATGCTTTCAAGGCCTCAAAGCCTTGGGTGTAATGGTATTGAATCTGCTCTAACGAATACTGATAGTCCGCTTGCCCCACAGGACAAGCTAACCGCGCCAGACAACGGTCTGCACAGCTAGACTGCTCCGCAATACGATGGTCTAAACAAGGATCAAGCTGAATTTTGGCTGTTGCGGACAACGCCTGTGCCGGACATGCGCTCAAGCATGGTTTGTCACTACAGCTCAGACAAGGCGAAGGTCTTGTATCAATTTCCGTTGGGGGTAGTTCTGCTGTCGTCACAAACGCCGTGCGATAGGCAAACCACAGCCCATAGTCAGCATGAATTCCAACGCCAACTGGTGAGGTGTGGCTCCAACCAACATATTGCCCCAACTGCTGCAATGGAATCAGGTGCTCCTGCGTTGGGTACAGCAGCACAGTCTCATCATCCGGCAAATAAGTCTGCGCATAAGTTTGGGTGACATGTCGTGAATAATCATCCACAGGATGTTGACTAGACGCCCAATTTTCTTTGACCTTCGGCCAAAATGACCGTCCAACATTAGCTGTCAACACCAAGCGTCGGTAATCTTCTAACGGCACTGATTGCATCAGGACAGCCAAATGCTCTGGTAATTCGGCAAGGTCAATGACTGCAACGAGGGGGAAGCCATGTTGTTCAAAGTAAGTGTGAATATTCATAGAATCAAAAAATGCGCTCTGTAACCAGAGCGCATTGTAGTTCAAGTCGGTAAGAAAAATATTTAGCCACTAACAGACCCTGTTAGTCACTTTGAGACGTGTTTACCAGCCGCCCACTACTTGGACCGCGCGGTAAATGAAGACTGCCGCCAAGAGGAGTGCAATAGTCTTATTCCGGAAGCGCTTATTCACAGGTGCTTTCTTGAACGACAGTGAGCCGAGAATAACCACAATAAAATTGGTCACTGTATGTTCAATAACAGCTGCGCTTTGCAGGTAAGCCCCCCCAACAGTTAGCGTATTCAGGACAAGCACCAGTAATCCGAGAACAAACTGGATGCCGAGCGACATACCTAACCACTTTGTTAGGTTCGTATCTAGGTCGCCCCAGCCGCTCTTTGAGAGCCAGCCAATGAGCATTTTGATGAATGTCGCGAGTAGCAGCACGACAACCACCCAGCGCCATAGGCTATGGATGACGAGTAAAACAGTTGAAATTGCTTGCATAATAGTCTCTCCCTAAACGGCGTATAGCTTGACACATGTAGCGAATATGTCACGCAATACGGCTGGTATATAGGGCAATTCTAACAGGTGTACGTCTCCGTTGCCGAGACCGTTTCTGGACTTAGCATGATTGCAAACGTTGATCCCTGACCCGGTGTAGAGGTGACTGTAATATCCCCGTTATGCTGTTCCACAATTGTTTTGACAATCGAAAGACCTAGCCCCGTGCCATCTGAGTCTGCCATCACACCATTCTCACAGCGGTAGAAATTCTCAAAGATATGTGGCAGGTCATCAGCGTCAATCCCAATACCAGTATCCGTGATGCGAATTTCAGGCGCATTGTCACAGTCAACAATTCCTGCAATCGTTACGGTGCCCCCCTTTGGCGTGTATTTGATTGCATTCGAAATTAGGTTTGTTAGCGCGCGGCGGAACATAATTGGATCAACTTCTAGTGTGCTGCTGTCTGCCGGAGGTAAGCAGCGAAGCGTCACGCGCGAGTCAGTAGCCATGTCTGCAAATTGTTCAGTAGCATCTTGCAAAAAGCTTTCAAAGTCTAGCTTGTGTGGTGAAATTGCGCGTCCGGTTTCTAGCTTAGCGATGTCTAGAATTTGTTCGACGAGTTCACGCATCACCTTTGACTGATGCTCAATTGAGTTCAGGTGTTGCAGCATTGAAGGCGCCATACTCCGCAGCTTATTCCGTAACAGCCCCGTAGAGAGCATGATGGCTGTCAACGGATTCTTCAGGTCATGCGTAGCGGCATTGAAGAATTCGTTGCGTAAGTCACTAAGACGTTCAAAGTACTGCTGATCCTGCGCCCGCAATTGGCGTTGCAACTCGGCTTCTTCCACCGCAAGCCGCGTCTTGTACAGCATTTGCAAGTTGGCAACACGCGCTTCGTTCTGATCATCAAAAATTGCTTGGTGCAATTCTAAGGAGCGTCGCAAGTAGCTATTAGCAATGCGCCATTCTCCAAGCAACTCGTGTGCTTCTGCAAGCAAACAGACACACTGATATTGATGGTCCCGATTCTTTTGGTCTGTGCTTTTATCGAGCGCATCTTGCAAAAAGATAATGGCTTCTTCAGGCTGATTAGTCGCCATGAAGACTTTACCAAGTCCTGCAATCGCAAAGCGTTCTGCCGTAGACTGCCCAACCCGTTGCGCTAACTCAAAACTTTGGCCGTAGAAGTCGCGCGCTTGTGTAAAGTCCTGCTTAGCAAAGTAGACATCCCCGAGTAACTGCAGGGCAAATGTCTTCTTGCGGAGTGCGTTTAGCTCATCTGCAAGTTCTAAAGATTCTTTCCCGTAGGACAGCGCTTGGTCATGGTCACCACAGTGAATGAGCGAAGCACCAAGATTCCCCTTAGCCATGCAAATGCCAGGCTTATGCTGTTCAATAACGAACAAATCCAAGGCGCGCTTGAAGAAGTACACCGCTTGCTCATGGTCTTGCCGATGCTGATACATAATGCCAACACTATTGTGAATGGCACCT
>JAHDBS010000241.1:0-5638 GCA_020630225.1 Anaerolineales bacterium
TAGTTCTGATACATAAATCGTTTGAATACAATTTGAAATTACACGTTTTGCAAACATGTAGTTTGTTTTTCAAACGCAACTGATTTGGTCAGTAACATTTGAGGCGAAGAGTGCTTCTGAAGTCACGCAATATAACCATTTCATAACGAAGTCGTAAAGATTGCGCGCTCTGTAAGGCTATATCGCTTAGTGGGGGGCTATGAGGTTATGAGGACGAATGTGCCGTCTAACGATTGAGAATGAGCTTTTTATTGAGCTGCCAAAAGTCGTAGCCGGAATAAACTGTCATGACCAGAGCGGCAGTAAGGCCAACATACATGAGTATAGTTGTGACCAAGCCTATGGTGTCTGCAGTGGGGGCTGCAACAGAGTGAATGAAATAGCCCTGGTACAACAGATTGATGTAAGTTAAGCCTAAGCTCACTATTTGGGTGAACGTTTTTCGCTTGCCGCTTTTGACTGAGGCAACGACGACCCCTTGTGCCATGAAGTAAAAACGCAGCAGCGTAATTGATATTTCACGGAATAAAATAGGGATAATCCACCAGATGGAGAACATGCCCAGTCGCGAGAGCATGTAAAAGGCACCCAAGACGAGTAGTTTGTCTGCAATTGGGTCTACAATTTTGCCAAAGTTCGTGACAATGTTGTAGTCACGCGCAAGCTTGCCATCGAGCAGGTCAGTGAGGGCGGCGATTGTAAATACGACGCCGGCCATAATGGAATGAAACAAAGTTCCTTGAACCAATAGCCAGAATACATAAATGGCCATTCCCACGCGGGCAACGGTAATAACGTTGGGTAAGTTCCAATTACTTTGGGTAGAGTTCACAGTCATTCGGTGTAGTACGCCTTACAAAGCCGATATTTTCAATAATAACAGGAGTTCATGAATTCAGAACCACTGGACAGACTACAAAATCCACTTGTAAGCGCTATTAAGTCGCATGCAATTTCGCTCGGATTTTCGTTATGTGGCATTACGTCCGCAGACCCGCCACCGCATCTTGAAGTTTATCAGCAATGGGTGGCAAATGGTTTACATGCAGAAATGGGATACATGGCGTCAGAGCGAAATATGGAACGACGCGCTGATGTTCAGAAAATTTTACCTGGATGCAAGTCTGTCATTGTTTTGGCAACAAACTATTATCAGGGATCTGTCCCTGAACCTGACCCAGCTATGCAGGGCAAAGTAGGACGCTATGCTTGGAACTTAGATTATCACGATGTAATCAAAGTCCGTTTGTTGGAATTGGTTGCTTTTATAGAAGAAACTGTAGGGCATCCTATCCAGCAGCGAGTGTATGTTGACACTGGGCCTATTTTGGAAGGCGAGTTTGCGCAGCGCGCTGGGCTAGGGTGGTTAGGCAAGCACAGCTTACTCATTAGCCCGAAAATTGGATCATGGGTATTGCTGTCTGAGATCTTGCTTGATTTAGACCTGCCATTAGATGCTCCTATTGAAACTGACCATTGTGGTACATGTACACGCTGCATTGAGGCGTGTCCCACTGAGGCGATTTTGCCTGAGCAGCGGATGGTGGATGCTAACAAGTGCATTTCATATCAGACCATTGAGCAAAAGACGCTTATTCCGCATGATATTCGTCACCAATTTGGGAATTGGGTATTTGGATGTGATATTTGTCAGGATGTCTGTCCATGGAACGTGCGTTTTGCACCAACGTCTACGGATCCTGCTTTCTCACCACGTCCAACATTGCCGCATCCAAATTTGATTGAATTGTTGGCACTGCCGCAAACAGAATTCAGTGCGACATATAAGGGAAGCCCGATCAAGCGCACGAAGCGCCGTGGCATGGCTCGGAATGCTGCAATTGCGCTAGGGAACACGCCTTCTTTAGCTGGCTTACAAGCACTAGCGCATGCGTTACATACGCATGATGAGCATTTGGTTCGCGCTCATGCTGCATGGGCACTGGGCCAGCATCAGGAATTGGCGGATCAAGCGCAATCTGCATTACAAACTGCAATGCAAACCGAAGCAGAAGATCTCGTGATTGAAGAAATAAAAAACGCCCTTGCTAATTTAGCGTAGGGCGTTTTTGTTTTGGAATTTATAGAGGAAGCTAAGACTCGTCTTCGCTACTTTCTTCTGCGTCTGGAGCTTCAGTTGCGTCAGGCGCTTCAGTGGCCTCTGGCGTTGCTTCCGCTTCAGCGTCATCCTCACCAGCAGGGGTTGCAGTTCTGGTTGGTGGGAATGTTGCTGTTGGCGTGACTGGTGTAAGTGCAATCACATCAAATGGAATAACAATTTCTTGTCCGACTTGAAGCGCATCTACATTGAGATCTTCATTGGCTTCTAAGATCGCGTCAAGCGTGGTGTTGAACTTCTCTGCAATAGTGCTGAGGAAGTCACCAGGTTGAACCTTATAGGTAATCTCAGTGCCGGGTTCCAAATCAGTTGGGAACGGGGTGGCAGTTGGCCCTTCATAATCTGGTGGCGGAATGAAGATGGCTTGTCCCGGCAAAATCACGCCAGTTGCCAGATCAATCCCTTGTTGCAAGTTGAACTGGAACAGCTGGTCAATGTTGATTTCAAACTCATCCGCAATGTAGAACAAGTTGTCGCCTTCTTGAATGGTGTATTCAAGCGGGCCGCTGCGGGTAGGCGTGAAAGTTACTGTTGGCGTAAATGTTTCAGTAGGTGGCAGCGTATTCGTTGGTGGAATTGGCGATGGAGTAAAAGTTGCAGTATGGGTTGCCGTTGTAAACAAGGCTAAGCCCCCAAGACCTGCATTTTCTTCGCCATCTGCGCCGCTTTCACCACCGCCGCCCAATAGTTGATAGGCAATAATCCCTAACACAACTAAAATGGCGACTAAGAGGGCGGCAATAATATATTGCCAAATGCGTTTTGCACGTTGTTGACGTGCGCGCATGTTATCTAGTGAGCTTTCAAAGTTATCTGACATAGTAAGTAAAGTAGTAAGTGTGTCTAGAGTTGGACAACTTATCTATGCTAAGTATTGTAAATCGGACTTTTAGGAGCGGCAAGGCGCGCTGAGATGTGCACATTACGGGTCTTGGACGGCTACCCAAGTACAAGGCTACGGAAATCACACGATTTTCTCAGCAAGCTTTTTCGAATTTTGTCTAGAATCTGGTATGATTTTAGGCTGTAATCATGAAGTATCGAATCCAGACCTTCGGCTGCCAAATGAACGTCGCAGACTCACAGCGACTTGGCTCTGAGCTTGAAAAGCTCGGCGTCAATGCTGCTAATGAAACTGAGCCTGCAGATGTTTTGGTTGTTAACACATGTGTGGTGCGACAAAGCGCGGAAAACAAGGCCTATAACTGGCTGCAACGCATTATCCGCGAGAAGCGCGAAGAACGCCCAGACATGGTTGTTGGCATTATGGGCTGCATGGTAGGCGTCAAAGGCAATAAGAAGTTGCAACAAGCGTTTCCTGAAGTTGATGTCTTCATGGCACCATCTGACCCTGTCCCTATGGTAGATTTTCTTGAAAATCGCCTTGGGTTGGAAACTGAACGCTCACTTATTGCTGAACGACACGCCATGCAGGACGTTGACTTTGTACTCCCCGTACAAGATCGCGACAATCTTGTGAGCGCCCACGTTCCAATTGTGTACGGGTGTTCGCACGCGTGTACATTCTGCATTATTCCATTCCGCCGCGGGATTGAACGTTCTCGTCCGGTTGGTGAGATTGCTGCAGAAGTCCGTGATTTGGCTGCCCAAGGTGTAAAAGAAGTCACCTTGCTCGGTCAGATTGTTGACCGCTATGGCTATGATGTGCCAGATGGCCCGCGACTTGGTGACCTGTTACGCGTCATCAATGACATCGATGGCATTGAGCGCATCCGCTTCTTGACTGGGCATCCAAATTACATGACGGATGAACTGTTAGAGACCATTGCTGAGCTGCCTAAGGTGTGTGAACACATTGAAGTCCCAATTCAAGCAGGGGACGACGAAGTGCTTGCGAACATGAAGCGTGGTTACACAGTGCAAGAATATCGTGAATTGGCGCATCGCATTCGCCGCATTATTCCAGATGCCGCGATCCATTGTGACATCATCGTTGGGTTCCCTGGCGAAACGGATGAACAATTCCAAGGTACATACGATATCTTGAATGAGTTGCGTTTGGACAAAGTTCACTTGGCGCGCTACTCACCACGCCCAGGGACTGTGTCTCATCGGCGAATGAAAGATGACGTGCCTGAATCTGAAAAGCGCCGTCGTTATCGACTTCTTGAAGAACTTCAAGCCGAAGTTCAGACAGAAATCAACGCGAAGTTCCTCGGTCAGACATTAGAAATTCTGGTTGAAGAACGTGATGAAGTCAAAAACCGTTGGCGTGGCCGCACCCGAACCAACAAGCTTGTCTTCTTAGAAGACGATGGCGATTGGAAAGGGAAGCTGGTCAATGTAGAAATTGCATGGACAGGCCCTTGGTCAATGATTGGGTACTTGCCTGGTAAAAAACCGGCTCCTACCGAAACTCAGTCAGTTGAACTTCCTGTCATTAGTATTTGAGACTATTTGTAGAACTCGGTGTCAAATATGCCGAGTCCAAGATTGCCACGATTGTTTATTTTGATTATTCACAACTTTCGTATTTAGTGGTAATCTGGGCTTAGTTATTTTTTAGAGGTTGTTATTCAATGAAAACTGATCAAAGTAAACAAGTAAAAGACAGTGGCAAGAAGCCTTATGTTGCGCCAAAATTGTTCTGCTATGGTGACTTCCGCGACAATACGTTGCAAAACTCACCAGGTGCGCATGGGATCGGTTTCCAAGTAATCAAGGAAGCTGCGCCTGTTGGTGACGTGGTTCCACGCCCATAACCTGTCTCTATTTCTAAATTGAGAAATGAAGCCTTGTGCGTTGCACAGGGCTTTTTTTTTGCAAGTTGGCCTGATGTCGCATTGTCACTCCCTTTACATTCGAAGCGCTGTTTCGCAAGTTTCGCGGCAACACTATTATCAGTTTGCTGCGATTGTGGTGGTGTCTGACTTTGAAATCTTGGCTTGGCAAGCTTACGCAATTGAAAATGATGCGGAACTGGATGCCAGCGCTGACCTTTTAGTGCAATTAGGCACTGCTGGATTTCAGAAAACCGCACGTTCTTGGATTAATGGCGCTTGGCGTGATGTCAACCGTAGTGATACAGCCACAACTATTACGCTCACTGCGGAGGGCTTGGCAGCCTGCCAGATTCAGTACATAGATTCGCCGATATGTATCGATGTTGAACTGGCTGGCAACAGCCAGTCTGTATTAGAAGCAAGCTTGCTAGGCGTTGCGCTCATGTTGGTGATGCCGGCTTTCGACTTTTGGCCGATGCACGCTGGCACGGTTGAATTGCTCAGTGACACTGGTATTGGATTCATTGGCGTTTCTGGCGCAGGTAAATCTACACTGGTGACTACGCTTAGTGAGACTCGTAAAACGTTTGACCTAGTCGGTGATGATGTCGCTTTGATTTCTAATGCTGGGCAGCAAGTGTTGTTATGGCCGCAGTTTCCGCAACTCAAGCTTTCGAGTGAAGTCCAACGGTCTGCAAAACAGACGGTAACGTTGCGGACGTTTTATTTGCTTTCGCCTGTAAAGGCCTCTGATCCAATTGCAATCACGCCTATT
>JAHDBS010000241.1:5738-6849 GCA_020630225.1 Anaerolineales bacterium
AAATCGCCAGCTATTTCAAATGATGTTGATATCAATTTGATTGTTGGGTTAGCACACCAGCAGAAAGTTGAGGCCTTACTTTGGCGATTGAGTGAGAAGTCTGCTGATTGGAAGCTTCTTTTTGAGCAAGCTTTGCCAAATTGGCAGCGGGCATTTTTCTTAAATTCAGCCCGTAACGCGCTGTTACAAAAGACAGTTGAGACTGTTTTGTCTAGGTTGGCAGAACAGAATATCTCCGTTATAACCCTCAAGGGGTGGGCGCAGATTATTCGCTTATACGCTGAATCTGGTGTGCGGCCAACGGCTGATATTGACATTCTGATTCGTGAATCTGAGATTGAAACAGCTGTAAATATCCTGCAAGATGTTGGGTTTACATTTGCAGACAGTCGCGCAGATCTTACTGGTTTGAGCTATCAGAATGAGTTGGCAATGATTAATGAGAGCTTGCCATCAAAGCCGCGTGTCGAACTACATTGGCAACTGTTTGATGCGCCATACTGGCAGCGTCATGTAGAAATCGATTGGTTTTGGGAAACCGCAGTTTCAGCAAAGTTGGGAGATATCCCCATATTGCTCCTCTCTAATGAAGCTTCTTTCCTATATGAGAGCGCACACTTACAACTGCACCATACGGGTCAAGAATTGAAATGGTTGACTGACCTTGGGTTGCTTGTGGCGAAGTCAGACCTTAGGTGGCCATTGATTTTGGAGCAAGCTGCGCAAATGCGGCTGACATTACCCTTGCGTGACACATGTAACACGCTTGCTGCTGATTGGGCTGTGCGGATACCTGATGATGTTTTGTCATATTTGAATGTATACACACCAAGTAAAGATGAAGCCATCCAGTATGCTCAAATGCAAGATCACTTCCGAAATCCGGGACAGCGTTTCATCGCTGATATGCAGAGTATTGGTAATATAGCGGGTGGGTTACAGTTTGGACGTGAAAATTTGTTTCCGTCCAAGTCATATATGCGTAAGCGTTATGAAATTGAAAACGGGAAATGGGTCTGGCCATATTATCTACATAGATGGCGCTTAGGCTTTCAACAATTGCTCAAACAAACAAAAAAATAGGTTTGGTTTGCATCTAGACAGGGGATAT
>JAHDBS010000242.1 GCA_020630225.1 Anaerolineales bacterium
TTAGCCATTAGCCATTAGCCATTAGCCATTAGCCATTAGCCATTAGCCATTAGCCGATTTGCTGAGTCTGCAGGCCAGCCTCGAAATCCGGCCTTGGTAATGAAATGAGCAGCCACATAGTTGGCAAATTCTGCGGCTTGCCATGGGTTTTTGTAGCGTCCTAAGTGGCTAAAATAGGCGCTTGCAAATACGTCTCCTGCTCCAGTTGCATCTTCTTCAATGACAACCGGCGCTGGAATTTCACGGCGTTCACCATTATAGAAAACCACAACTCCGCCACGACCCATTGTCACTGCAAGTATTTTGCAGTGGGGTACCCAGCTTTCGACATAGTCCCAGTCATGCCCTACGTCTTCCGCGCTGATAACCGTTGCATCCACTTGGGGAAGTGTATTGAACGCATCATCCCACTCAACTGGCTCAATGCGTCCAGTATCGTCCCAGTTGCGCATCCACCCTTGTGGGGTTAGGCCAATCAGTGTGTTTTCACCGCGTAATAGTGCAATCTGAGCGGGATCAATTTCATAGACCAGCGGTCCAACGTGCATGATCGGCGCAGATTTCCAAGCGCTTGGCATTTTTGCAATATCAATCTTGTCTGCTTGAGCATACAAGTATTGGATGCGGCCATTCTCAGTGTAAACGTTTTCAAACCGAGAGTTTTTGGCTGTGTCTTGGCGCACTACTTCAACATCAGCCAATTGGCTCAGGTCAGTATCAGCAGTTGCAACGGTTAAGACACCGACATCCAAACCGACAGCATTCGCGGTGAGCGCAGCATAAGATGCCGTGCCACCCATGTGAATATTGCCGCTTTTATCAATATCTTCTGTTAAGGTTCCAATAACAACGTAGTCTCGTTTAGAGCCAGTCTGTGGTCCCAATTCCATTGTTTCGATTATACCAGTACGGGCGCTGACATCCGGATGGAGCAGCGCCCGTCTACAAAAATATTACGATTTACAAGCGATATGCAAATCGAGTTATTCAGCTAAATAAATGACGACTTTACGGTAGTCACCATCACCGACGCTTTCTGTGTAAACGTCTTCGTTTTCACGTAGGGCGATGTGAACAATGCGGCGTTCATAGCTTGGCATTGGCTCAAGTGACACTGAACGTCCATTGCGGACAACTTGCTGTGCCAAACGGATGGCAAGCCGTTGCAATTGCTTGGTCCGGCGTTCGCGGTAGCCATCAACGTCCACAATCAAGTTGACGTATTGTTCTAAGCGATTGCCAGTAATCACACGCACCAGATATTCCAAGGCGCCCATGGTTTCCCCTTTGCGCCCAATTAGCATCCCCAGATGTTCACTGTCGCCAGTGACATCAATGCGGATAACATCTTCCCCGTGTGCGCTCCCGCCTTCTTGCCAAGTCGCGGCAACATCTGCGTCAACGCCCATTTTTTCTAAAATGTCAGAGAGCGTTTCTGTTGCGACCCGTAGGGCGTTTTCAGAGAAATCTACAGGTAGGGTTTCTTCTTCAGTCATGGTGGCTAACCCTTATTTCCTTTTCTTCTTTTTCTTGTTTTTGCGTGGCGCGTTGTTGTTAGCACCATTACTGGCCGTTTCCTTCTTCGCAACTTTGCTCGCAGCAGACGGCTTAGATTTGATCGTCGCCTTAGTTGCCTTTGGTAATTCCTTTGGCTCTGCTGCAAATGAAGGGAATGGAATTGTGGCAATGCCACCTGGCAAACTCCACTCAATCCAGTGGAAGCGCTGTCGATTGACAACTGCCGTTTGTAGCATCGTCACAATGTTTGCCACAACAAAATAAATGGACAATCCAGCCGCAAATTGTAGCGAGATAAACCCAAACATAATCGGCATGGTGGTCATCATAGACCGTTGCATTTGCGCAGTCTGATCGTTAGGATCAACATTGTTTGGCATCATCATCTTTTGTTGCAAGATGGTGGTGATCACAACCAAAATTGCCAACACTGGAATACCAAATGGTAAGAAGTCAACGAAAAGACGTTCCTTTTGCGCCAAGTCCATCCACAAGAAGTTCCGTTCAACTGGCACCCATTGTGTGAAGTTGTCAAACAATGATGGATAAACCGTGTTGTACAGGTTCACCATGCGCAGTGGGGTGTCCGGAATGGCCCGCTCAATACAGCGATACATTGCAATCAGAATCGGGAATTGAATGAGCAGCGGCAAACAACCAGTCAACATCGATGCTGGGTTGTACCCAATTGCAAGCAACTCTTGCTGCATCTTTTGTGGATCGTCTTTATGCTTTTCTTGAATGACCTTGATTTGCGGCTGCAATTCCTGCATTTTGGCCTGACTCTTTTGTTGGTAAGCCGAAAGCGGAATGAGCATCGCACGAACTCCGACGGTCAGTAAGACGAGCGCCAACACCATGCTGTTGTTGAGCACGCCATACAAGTACAGCAGGACGTTTGTAAATAAAACGATAATGGGTTCTAACATAATTACCCTTCAAATATCCAGCTTAGTGTCCCGTTTGCTTTTTGGAACGCGTAGACCAGTTGGTCGCCGTTAGTAGTTGCGACAATCACAAGATCATTGTGCAGTACTGGACTTGCTAACAATTGGTCATCAAAGTCTGGTTCTGGTTCAGCAGTCCAATTGATTGCGCCATCAGCAGTGTCGATGGAGTACAAGAAACCACCACCAGTTGCGACATACAAAATGTCGTTTTCAAGTGTCGGTGAACTTGGGATGCTGCCATCGAGTTGAATTTGCCATTCAATTTCGCCAGTGGCAGCTGTAATGGCGTACAAGTTACCATCTAGGTCGCCAATGAATACCATTCCATTGCCGCCGTCAACTGGGGTTGCCCATGGCCAGCCAACTGTTTGCGTATCCCAAACAATACTGCCCGTTGCAGGGTCAATTCCATAAATATGGTCACTTAGGGAGCCGGAAATCAACACGCCGTCAACCAAAGCAGGGGTGCTAGCAAGCGCGCCAACCAGTCTTTCGGTTTGCCATAGCTCGCTGCCATTCAGATCAAGCGCATACATCGTGTGGTTCATACCAGGCTGATACACAGTACCATCCATCACGAGTGGGGCGCCCCAGAGCGCTTTATCGCTTTCAAACGTCCATTCTAAATTTCCAGCATCATCAAGCGTATGTAGGAAATTGCCAGAAGCAAAGTGGATATTGGTGTCTGTAAGCGTTGCTGAGCTGTTGACAATGGTGTCTCGGTCTGGATTGCCGTCAAAGCCCCACAAGACTTGCCCAGTGTTAGAGATGCCGTAAATGGCTTGTGAGTAAGAAGTTACGACCAGGTCACCATTAGCGCCGATTTTGACCGGGCTATACAAATTTGTGGCAAGACCAGTTGCAACGGTAGAGGTGCCCGCATCTGAGCTAGTGCTAAAGCTCCAGCGTGGTGTGCCCGTTGTGCCATCCAGTGCTGTTACTGCAGCGCCAGAACTTACCAAGACTTGGTCGCCTTCTACAGCGACAGAGTGCCAGCCAGGAGGCGAAATAGCGCCACAGGCTGTCAAAACAAACGCGGCAGTCATTGCAATAGTAAGCAATACTGAGCGCCGCAAAGTTGCATTAAGCTTCAATTTCAGAACTCCTCGGAGGCTGGGGTGATTTCCCGAAATTTGGCCATGTTTCTGGCACAGGATCAAACCCGCCTTTCGAAAATGGTTGGCAGCGTAAAATGCGCCAAGCTGTAAGAATGCTGCCTTTGAAAAAGCCATGCTTTTCAAGCGCTTCATACCCATAATGTGAACAAGTCGGGTAGAAACGGCAGCTTGCTGGCAATGCTGGTGAAATAAAACGCTGATAGCCGCGAATAAACCACATAGCGATTCTTTTCATGCTGCTGTCACCGCCTTATTTAGTCGTTTTAGTGTTTTTTCAAATGCAGTGCTAAGTTGCTTGAAGGTTGCATCGGCAATTGGTTGCCGCGCAATAATCATCATGTCCATTCCGGCTGGGATCTGTTGTGCTTGGCTCCGAATAATTTCACGGATCATGCGTTTGGCACGATTTCGCCGTACAGCGTTCCCAACTCGTTTGCCTGCGACCACAGCAATTCGTGAATTGTCCTGCGCGTTCGGCACTGTTAACGTAACAAGATAGTGATTTGGGAAGGCACGGCCATTCCGGCGTACGTTGCCGATCTGCTGAGAACTTGTCAGACTCAGAATCGTGGGGTTGCTGCGCACAAGGTAGCGCATCAGAAGGTAATGATAAGGTGTAGCTTCAAACAAAGAAGTGGCAAATTAGGTAATCTGCCACTTCTATCATCTATAAATCTATAGCGTCACTTTAGCGGGTCTGCGTTAGAAAAACGCTAACACTAAATGAACAGTTTATTTGCGCTTCTTCTTGACTTTGACAGAAGCGGTACCGCTCTTAGTACCATTCCAATCTTCATGGCGCTTCACGTGAACGCGCTTCACAGTCAGGAGGGCGCGACCGCGTGCCCGGCGGCGTTTCAAGACGTTGCGGCCATTTGCGCTTGCCATGCGGCTGCGGAAACCGTGAACGCGCTTGCGGCGGCGAATTTTTGGTTGATATGTTCGTTTAGTCATTGTATTTTCCTGAAAAGCTGACGAGACCTGCACTTCATTTGAAGTGCGCTTTCGCCGCTCATTTTTTCTCTAAAAGCGCAGCTAACTGCGACCCAAAATTATACCCAACCCCAAAATACAGGTCAATAACCAGTTTTGCCGCTTTTTGCTCTTTTTAAGTCAGCACAAAATATTTCTGAGCGATCAGCCAACTTGCTTCACAATTGCGCTGTGACCAGCCTTAGCAATTACTCACATATATTTTCGAACCAACTTATAGTTTTAGACGCTTGCCTTGAACTTTAGAGGCCATTATACTGAGGAAGTGCCACGCGTAATTGTAATTGCCAATCAGAAAGGTGGAGTCGGCAAGACTACCACGACATATAACCTCGGTGCAGCGCTTGCTGAACGTGGAAAAGAGACTGTATTAGTCGATCTTGATCCACAAGCGGCGTTGACTGCGTCATGTGGGTATAACCCTTACAAAATGTCGCGCTCACTATACACCGTGTTGATGAGTGAAAAAGCCTCTTTGCTCAGTATTTTGCAACCAGTTTCAAAGCATTTGCATTTAGCACCAGGCTCAGTTGACCTGACGCGGGCAGAAATTGCGATGACTGGCGCAACTGATCGGGCTTACCGCTTACGGAAAGCTATTCGCCGCATGCGAATGCAGTTTGATTATATTCTGATTGATACGCCACCTAGTTTAGGCCTACTAACGGTCAATGGGTTGGTAGCAGCTGACGAATTATTGGTTCCTGTGCAATGTCAATTCCTATCAATGCGTGGGGTACGGGCGCTGCTAGAAACGGTTTGGCTCATTCATGAGCGACTGAATCCCCAACTGGACTTACTTGGCGTGCTTGCGACTATGTATCGAACCCAGTCGGACCACTCACGCGACGTTGTAGACGAGCTCTACTCAGTCTTTGATGACCGCGTCTTTCCAATGGTAATTGAAGACCAAAATTCCGTTGCCGAAGCGCCAGCCGAACGCACCTCAGTTCTTAATTTTGACCCACATAGCCCAGCTGCAAACGCTTACCGCGATCTTGCTGCTGCCATAGACAATGACTGATCGCAATAATCCTATTCAAGGGAAGGGCGGCGACTTCATGTTGCCAGATCGCGGCAATCCATTTGACGTTGATCCAGAACTTTCAACGGATGCTATTGTCCCTGACCCTGATCGTCTGGATGATTACTTTGATATTGAAGAAGAAGTCACTCCAGAAACATATGATGAAACGCCAAAGGAAATTACGCCCGACGAATTAGCGGCGTTATATCCGAGTTTGCATAGTGAGCGCAATAAAGTACCCGGAACAGGTGACTTGAGCGTGCTGGGTACAGACAATAACGACCTTGTTGCAAAGCTCAATCAAACGCAAGAGGGTGAAGCTGTCCAACGGGCTCCATCCGATACGTCTCCATCTCCAGCAAAATCAACGTCCATGCTCGAAGACGTGCCGGAAGATGAAGACTATTTGGACTTATTAGTTGACGATGAAACCGTCAGCGAACTGTGGGCTGAAATTGACACCTTAGAAAAACGCTTGTTGCGCACGCGCAATGGTGGCAATCGTAAAACAATCAATCAAAACCTGCGCAAACTAAAAGCGGCCCGCAATCGATTGATGGGCGGCCCGCAATATTATGATGAAGCAGAGCAATTTGTTGCGGAAGTAGAAGCAACAGTGCGCTACCAGAAACGCGTGCGTCGTTGGACGTGGACGTGGGGCCTAGGTCTACTCGTATCTGCGTTTATTTGGCTCGCGTTAGTTGTTGCTGGCGTTGTTGCTGTCACCCAGTTAGTAGACCCAGAGATGATGTTTGAAAGCGTCAATCTGCGCTGGCTGCTTTATACCGTGTTAGCCGGTGTGTTTGGGGGGGTAACCAACACCATTCGAACGCTCATTATGCGTGTTGGCATTCGCCAAGATTTTGACCCGCAGAAGAGTATTTGGTATCTTCTAAGTCCGCTCATCGGTGGTATTTTGGGCGTTGGGGCTTACTTGCTCTTCCAGCTCGCTGAGAACTTTGTTCCGCAATTTGCTGCACTCCCACCTGTGCGGGTCTGGGCCGCGTTTGTCGTTGCTTGGCTAGCTGGGTTTTTCCAAAGCGGTTTGTACGGCGGGCAACGCTAGCAAAGAAGTTGCTGAGTATAGGCAGACTTGAAATCTGGGCTTATCAAGCCTGTTGCCCACAATTCAGATTAACTAACAATCAAACGGCTTCTCATTTGAGAGGCCGTTTTTGTTTTAACGCTATGGTTGCTTATTGGCTGTCAACGGCTGTAAGGTGACAGGTAGGCGA
>JAHDBS010000243.1 GCA_020630225.1 Anaerolineales bacterium
CGAAATTCCATATACGCTGAGTGGCAAGAAGTTGGAGATCCCAGTGCGGCGCATTCTGTTGGGGCAAGACGTCAACAAAGTGACGAATTTAGGCGCGTTGCGCAATCCTGACGCAGTGCAATTTTTTGTAGAGTTAGCGCCAACGCTGAATCCGTAACGACTAAAATATTTCAAAATTTTATATGGAAATCGACCGCTGAGGTCGCTGAGAACGCTGAGTAGTACTGTTAGACAAACTCAGCGTTCCCGGTGATCTCAGCGGTTTTTATTTTTAAGAAAGGTCTTTAATATGGGGAAAGAAATAAGACATGATGCTTTGACAGAGCGCATCATAGGTGCGGCAATTGAAGTCCATCGAACGCTTGGTCCAGGGCTTCTAGAATCAACATATGAGGTTTGTTTATGTCGCGAGTTAGATCTAAGAGGATTGCAATTCAATAGACAAGTCGCATTGCCAGTGAATTATAAAGGCGTGAAACTAGACGCAGGCTATCGATTAGATATTGTTGTTGAAAATCAAGTTGTTCTGGAGTTGAAATCAGTTACTGCGATTCAGCCAGTGCATGAAGCACAGCTAATAACTTATCTCAAATTGAGCGGTTATCCACTAGGGTTGTTGATGAACTTCAATGTGAAATATCTAAAACGAGGCTTGAAGCGTATCGTCAATAAATTTGATGATACGAATATCAACAGCTAAAAGGTATTCGCAACAACTCAGCGTACTCAGCGGTCGATAAATAACAGCTTACGCGTATTGCTCGACAATATAGTCCCCAATTGCAAAACAGGCGGTGGCGGCTGGCGAGGGGGCATTGATGACATGGGTCATGCGCTCGGTGTTGGCAAAGGCAAAATCATCGTGCATTTCGCCGTCTGCGGTCAGGGCCATAGCACGCACACCAGCCGGATGGGGATCAAGGTCGGCTACGGTGACGGCGGGGATCAACGCCTGGAGTGCTTTAACAAAGGCGCGTTTGCTAAAAGAGCGGCGCATTTCACTAAGGCCATAATCCCAGTATTTGAAGGCAAATTTCTGAAAACCACGGTAACGTAAGGCTTCTGACAAGTCCTTCAAATTGAACTGCGTGTTGGTGTAGCCCTCACGCGCAAACGCCAGCACCGCATTCGGACCGCAATCTACACCGCCTTCGATCATCTTAGTGAAGTGTACGCCTAAGAACGGAAAGCGCGTATCTGGCACAGGATAGATCAGGCCGTTGCAGTAATGCTCGGTGTCAGCGGTGAGTTGGAAGTATTCCCCACGAAACGGGATGATGCGCACCGGCGTGTCAACATTGGCGAGCTTGGCTATCCGGTCGGAGTGTAGTCCGGCACATGCAATTAGGTGTTGCGCGGTGAAGGTGTTATTAGTGGTTTCAACAACGACTTCGTTTGCCGTTTCTTGAATGCCAGTAACAGTCGTGTTGACGTGCACTTCGCCACCCAGCTTGGTAATTTGCGCCGCCAACATCCGTGCAGCAGCAGGATAGTCCGCAATGCCAGCTTCAGGAACATGGATCGCTTGAATACCGCGCACGTGTGGTTCAATCTCAAGCAAACGCTCCTGACTGATGACCTCACACTTAATCCCGTTGATCTGTCCACGGTCATAAATGCGTTGCAACGCTGGCAGCTCAGACTCGTCTTTTGCGACAATCACCTTGCCACATAAGTCGTAATCTACGCCATGCTGCTCACAGAAGGCTTCCATCATTTCTTTGCCTTTGCGGCAAAGTGACGCGCGCTGCGTGCCGGGTTTGTAATAAATGCCGGAGTGTAAAACGCCAGAATTGCGCCCAGACTGATGCAGTCCAACTGCATCTTCTTTTTCAAGTAGGGCTAATTTAGCGTCTGGAAATTTTTGGAGGTATTGGTAAGCCGTTGCAAGGCCAACAAGCCCGCCACCAATGATGATAACGTCGTATCCCATCGGCTAGAGTGGATGCGTGTGATTCTTTTCGAACAGCGCAATGTGGTTTTTTGTTTGCTTTGCGGTATACATGGCTTCATCAGCCGCGCTTATGAGCGCGGTTTGGTCGGTGCCATCGGTTGGGCACTCGGCTATTCCAATTGAAAGCGAGATTCCTAGATCTAGCTTATTGATAGCCGTTTGGATGCGTTTTGCCGTTGCGTGCGCTTGTTCTTTTGTCGCAACTGGCTGCAAAATGACGAACTCATCGCCCCCGTAGCGACCGATTACATCGCTTAAACGAATGCAACTGCGTGTGCTTTGTGCCACTGTGCGCAGCACAATGTCCCCTGCAACATGTCCCTGTTCATCATTGATCGCTTTGAAGTTATCCAGATCCAGCAACAAGACAGCAAGCTTATGGTCATAACGCACGGCCCGATCAATTTCCATGGCAAAGCGTTCTTGTAATCCACGCCGATTTGAAACGCTTGTCAGGCTGTCACGGTTGACCTTTCGCACTAACTCGCTGATACGAATCTGAGCTTCATTCAACTGCGTCAATAATTCAATTTCGGTGTTTTTATCTTTATAAATGAGCTCAACAATGAGCAACACTCGCTGCGCAGCTGTGTCATCTGTAAACGGACGCAGATAGTAATTTGCATAGGGCGCATAATGCGTCAACCCATTTTCTGCGATGTTCATCAGCGTTAGTTCAGGGAGTAATCCAAACGCGATGTGTGACACAGCATCTTCCATCCCCGTTAGAACCGGGAAAACGGTACAAGCGTTAGTCCCCGTCTCAACTTCGAAAAGTGGTCGAAAATTTTGGGAGTGTGTTTCGGAAATGACACTTTGGGCATCTAGAACAGCATAGGCAATTTCAAAACCAAGCGCGTGCGAGTCGAAGAAGGAGCTAATGGTGTGTAACTCTTTCAGGGAAAGACTCGTGATCTCTGCGTTGTTCAGAAATGCGCTAATCATGATGGTTGGCTGGCTCTTTTAGATTTTCGCAACGGGGTGCGACGTAGTGATTCGGATTATAGCTGAAATGACCTCTAGATCTCTGCCATCACAAGGGCAACGTCGTTTTCGCGCAAGACGAAGTCTTGAGACGGAGAGAAAATAAAGTCGTTATCCCTTCTAATTGCTACAAGAAGCATGCCTGTAACATCTTGAAAGCGACTGCAAGACAAGTCAGTAAGTTCTGGCCAGTCGCTAATGGGATATGACTTCATGCGCAAGTTTGTCCCTTGCGTCACAATCATGGAGTCAAATAGATCTCCGGTGTGGGTGTCTAGCAACTGCGTTGCAGCATTGAACCCCGCAATGAAATTTGGCGCAACGACCTTGTGTGCTCCAGCTAAGTAGAGGCGGCGCCAGTTGCGTTCATCTGAGACGCGGCTCACAATGCGGAGCTTGTCATTGCCAATTTTGGGAATGATGTCACGCGCACTTAGGATGACAGCGACATTGTCTAAGTCGTCATCCATCGCTGTGACAAGACCATCAGCATGGAGTAATCCGGCTTGAATTAGAACGCGTTCATTGAGTGGATCTGCAAGTAAGTAGTTAATGCCAGCATCATCCGCAAGCTCTTCAAGTGACATCTGTTCTTCTTCATACTCTAGAGTGTCAAGGTCTTGGTACAAATGCTGTTGGCTCATCTTTTTGACGTAGCCATCATGCAAGAAGAGTAGTGCCCGTTTGAGCGTCTCACGGTCTTGTTCGACAAGAACAAATTGCTTTCCGTGCTGTTGAAGTTCAGCGCAAGTGCGGTGTCCAAATGTGCTGGCACCACAGACGATGATGTGATCATTAAGAGCTTTTATGCGTTCCATACGACGTTGAAAATCGAGACGTTTTTGTTGTTCTGCTTGGCGTTCAAAGACAATTGCTGCTAGCGCAGAGATGGCATACCCTGCCAAGCCAATCGCAACTAGCGTAAAAAGAATGGCAAAGATGCGACCAACAGGCGTTTGTGGAGAAAGGTCACCATAGCCGACAGTGGTAATGGTAATGATGGTCGCGTAAAGCGAGTCCAGCAGAGTCCAGCCTTCAAGGATTCGGTACCCAAAGGTGCCTACTAAAATCAGCAGAATAAACGGTACGACCATTTGACCCGCTGCGGAATGTTTCCAGTCTTTCAGGCTGTATTTGAAGTTAGTAATGAGTTGAATGACGACGCCAAACATTGTTTAAATTATAAGTGACAACAATTCTCAAATGGTGCAGAGAAAGGTTACTTTTAGAGTGCTAATCTAAATAGCGACATTGTGTGGTGTCTCTATGATGGTGTCTTGTGCGTATTCTTGAACATTGCAACTGAATCCCCCACAGAACTAAGGTAAGATTTGCCCACATGTCCACACTAGATCCGATTGTCACTTCAGCAATGTGCATTGGCTGTGGCCTGTGCGAAAGCATTGCTGGTGCCCCAAATGTCCAACTGATATTGAATGAGGCTGGTCGCGAACGACCTGTCACGCGCAACCCATTGTCCGCAGAAACAGTCGCTGCTGTCTACGCTGCTTGTCCTGGAGTCAATGTTAATGGTCTTGAGCCAGAACGGTTTTCTACAGAAGACGCGCTAGACCAAGTCTGGGGACATTACGCTGGCATGTGGCGCGGCTTTGCTGGTGACCCTGATGTGCGCCATCGTGGTGCAACGGGTGGTGTCCTCTCTGCGTTGGGGAGGTACCTATTAAAAAGCGGGCGCGTTGATTTTGTATTGCACGTCAGTGCTGACCCTGAAAATCCGCTGCGTAATATTCACACCATTAGCAATACGCCGGAAGATGTGCTCAATGCCGCCGGATCGCGCTATGGGCCAGCCGCACCGCTGCGTGACTTCATCAAGATTTTAGAGCGCCAGCAGCCGTTTGCGTTTATTGCCAAGCCGTGTGACATCAATGCCGTGCGTAACCTTGCCAAGTCAGACCCACGCGTGGATGAATACTGTAAGTATTTGCTGACCTTGGTTTGCGGTGGCGCGTCTGAAATGACCAAATCTTGGGATCTGCTTGATGATTGGGGACTTTCGGAAGAAGAACTGACATTATTCCGCTATCGTGGATACGGTAATCCGGGCTTGACCGTGGCCGAAACCAAAGATGGGCGTCGTTTTGAAACGACCTATATGGATCTGTGGGAAGACGAAAATAAATGGAACATCCAAACCCGTTGTAAGGTCTGCCCAGATGCCATTGGTGAACAAGCCGACATTGCCGCGTCTGATGTGTGGCCAGGCGGTGGCCCAACGGGTGAAGACGCTGGCTGGAATGGCATTATCCCGCGTACCCAAGCAGGGATAGACTTACTCAACGCTGCTATCCGCGACGGTGCAATCATCATTGATAAAGAACTCACCCCGCGTGACATGGATATCTTCCAACCCCATCAGGTGCGCAAGAAGAAAGCCGTCTGGCAACGCCTAAAAGCACTGCGGTCTACCGGGCATCCCGCCTTAAACACAAGTGGTCTCCGTTTAGACGCCCTCAGTCAAACCAATGAAGTGATTGAGAATGCGAAAGAATACGGCGGCACGATTGAACGTGTGAAAGCGGGTAAATTTTCAGAATAAAAGCGAACGTGTAAGGTGTAAATTGTAAGGAATTATGGCATTGCAATCTTTGTATTTCAAAACAACTTAGTAATACGAAGCACCTTGCACCTGAACACGTTACACCTTACGCATTACATTCCCATGCTCCACCTAACCCCACTAGACTCCGAAAAACTCTCCGGCGCGCACGGCCCGGCCGTCAAAATGGCGATGCGCATTCTAACGACGATGGCCGAGGTCTACGGTGCGGAGCGACTCATTGATATCACCTCCGCCCACATCGATGGGTGTTTGTATCACGGGGTGAGCGGGTTGGACTTTGCCCAAGCGTTGGTCGATGGCGGTGCGAAGACGGTTGTGCCGACGACCCTCAATGTGGGCGCGCTAGACTTGGTACACCCTGAACATTTCCAAGGTGACAAGCAAACCGAAGCAAACGCCCGCAAGCAAATGGATCTGTACGAGCAAATGGGCTGCCAGCCAATTTGGACCTGTGCGCCGTATCAGACGACGCAGCGTCCGGCGTTGGGCGAGCAAATTTGCTGGGCAGAAAGCAATGCGATTGTGTTTGCCAACTCTGTGTTGGGCGCGCGTACGAATCGCTACGGTGACTTCATCGATATTTGCGCCGCGATTACAGGTCGTGCGCCGGATGTGGGGCTGCATCAGACCGCGAATCGGCGCGGCCAAGTGGTCTTTGATCTGACTCGGCTTTCGAACACTATTCTCAATACAGACGTGCTGTACCCAGTGTTGGGCTATCTGATTGGGGCGAAAGCGGCCAACAAAATCCCTGTCATTGTTGGATTGCCACAAGACGCGACTGAAGACCAACTCAAAGCCTTAGGCGCTGCCGCTGCATCTGGCGGTGCGGTCGCGTTATTTCATGCAGTCGGTGTCACCCCCGAAGCGCCCACGTTAGCTGCTGCGCTACAAGATCAACCCGCGGAAGAGACGATTACTGTCACCGCACATGACCTTGAATCGATGCGGTCGCACCTCTCGACTGTGCCAGACGGCGACATCAGTGTGATTGCGCTGGGCAGTCCGCACTTCTCGCTGGCTGAGTTTGAGGCACTCTTGCCACTGCTGCGTGAAACGCCACCGCGGATTGAATTCATTGTCTGTACCCATCGCTTTGCGCTCAAAGCCCTCCGCGAACGCGGCTGGCTAAAAGAACTCAAGCAGCTCGGCGTCACGGTGGTGGTGGACACCTGCGTGGTCGTCACGCCCATCATCCGCACCAAACAAGCCGTAGTAATGACCAACTCTGGAAAATTTGCCCACTACACGCCGGGCAACACTGGCTTTCCAGTAGTGTTTGGCAGCTTGGAAGAATGTGTGCAAAGCGCAGCGGTTGG
>JAHDBS010000006.1 GCA_020630225.1 Anaerolineales bacterium
GCCAATTGCGCAGCGCGTTCCAACAAGCGTGAGTGCAAGTAGAAAACATCACCAGGATATGCTTCGCGGCCTGGTGGGCGGCGCAGCAACAGAGAAACTTGGCGGTAAGCGTAAGCGTGCTTTGAAAGATCATCGTAGATGACCAGTGCGTGCTTACCAGTTTCCATATATTCTTCACCGATTGCACAACCGGTGTATGGAGCGATGTATTGGAGTGCAGCAGATTCATCAGCAGACGCTGAAACGATGATGGTGTGATCCATCGCGCCTTCGCGTTCGAGAATTGCAACTGTTTGAGCAATAGAAGACTTCTTTTGACCTACAGCAACGTAGATACAAACAACGTCCTTGCCCTTTTGATTGATGATGGTATCGATACAAACTGCAGTTTTACCAGTTTGGCGATCACCAATGATCAACTGGCGTTGACCGCGACCAACTGGGGTCATTGCATCAATAGACTTGATACCAGTTTGAAGTGGTGTGTCCACATCGCGACGGCGGATAACGCCAGGCGCAATGCGTTCAATTGGGCGGTATTCGGTCGCATTAATTGCGCCCTTACCGTCAATCGGTTCACCGAGTGCGTTTACAACGCGACCAGCAAGTGCTTCACCAACTGGAACGGATGCAACGAAACCAAGACCGCGAACGGACATACCTTCGTCAATCCCGTCGTATTCACCCATGATGATGATACCGACGTTGTCTGCTTCAAGGTTGAACACAATCCCACGAACGCCATTGTCGAATTCGACCAATTCAGCGTTGCGGATGCCGCTCAGACCTGAGACACGTGCGATCCCGTCACCAGCTTCGATAACGGTACCGACTTCTCTGGCATCCAATGCTGGCGCATCGAATGCATCGATTTGTTTTTGCAGTTCAGCTGCAATATCGGGCAAGCGAATATCTGTCATTTGAACTCCCTACATTAGTAGTCAGCTAGCCAAAGTTTTTTTACCAAGTTGCTAGAACTTGTTTTAAATACAATTTCAATGGTTTTTCAACCCGTGGATAATACTAGAAGCAGGGTCGATTGTCCAGTATTTCACAAACGAAATCCTCCTCTTGAAAGGGAGTTCTTTCGTATTTAATGCTAGATTCAGTTTACCGCAATTTGATCACCCTTGTCTCTAAATAAAACAAAAGCGGACCCACACATTGGACCCGCTATTTAGATAGTATTCAGTTTGAACACCCTATTCCGCTAGCAATATTCAAATTCATCACTGCTGTCTTATACAACAAGCATTTTGCATCTAGTTTTCTAATGGAGCAAGTTGGTCAAGCTTGCGCGCTCCAACAAATGGGACATAACCTTGCTCTATAGTCCACGCGCGATATTCAGCAGATTGCGCAGGATCACTCAAATAATCTAGTGTGAGTACAGGCTTGCCCAATTCAGCGAGCCGCCGCAGAGCAATTTCTGCCGGTATAAACGCATCGGCTATTGTTTTATGACCGCCACTTTCATAAAAGCCCTCCCGCGCGATACCGCTTATTATGGAAGTATAGGCCTGACTTTCAAGCAGCGCCTCACCATTTTGCGGCACAATCAGAAAATCAGCCTCTCCGCGTGTCTGCCGGGCGTACAGCGCAATACTTTGCACAAAAGCAATCATTTCACTCCGTGACGAATCACGATCATCAATCGTTTCGAAATACTGGTACACATCGACATTATCGAGATATACGCCATCAAAACCCGCATTGATCACGCGATTAAGAGCAGACTGCTCGTCTGAAATGATGAGCTGCTGCCAGCCAGCATGCCAATAACGCACCTTGTAATTACACCAGTCTGGCAAACCACACCATTCAGGGTTACTTGATGTAAGCCAGTCTGGAGCACCTTCATCTGGCACGCCGTCACGCGGATCCGCATCCCAGCCTGATTGCCAATAATATTGATAGTCTTTTGCTTCACCGATGCTCATATAGGCCAATACAACACGTCGTGATCCATCTGGCTTTGTTTGCAATTGTGAAATGTCAGCAGCAGATAATGCACTGTCAACAACAACGATATCGTACTCTGAAGCTGCAATCTGCGCGATATCCAGGCTACTTAACTGATAGAGCCACGTATCAGCAGACTGGAAAGCAGCGACACGCGTACTAACAACTGCGGCGCTTGACGAATCGTCAGCGAGCGGCACAACAGCCTCTGCAATTGCTGCTGCCGTATTGGTTTCAATGCGTGCGCGCGGCTGACGCGGATTGATAGGCACAATAGCCACTGGCTCTGCTGTAGCATCCCAACGCCCCCACAAAATTAGCGTAAATGCCAGCAAGCTAACGAACAATGCCATTCCAGTGATAGCAATCCCGAGAAAGCCCCACTGCTTAAGATGTGTACGATCTAACTTATTCATTATTGTTTTGACTTTTTCTGGTTGTAACGTTTATATCGTTTTCAGACATGTGTCTCAATAAAGAAGCCATATACATTTGGATAAAAAGAGGTTTGAATCAGCAGACTAAGTTTGCGTGCTGAAAATGCAACCAGACTTGCAACACATATGCGCAACAGGAGTGAAAAAGTTTTACAAGAATCAAAAAAGCGCCCTCCTAACTGGAAGGCGCTTTTGAAAACATACAGCGTTTATTTATGTAACTAGCGCACGTATTCTTGCAGACCAGTCGAATATTCTGATCGGCGGATCTTGTCCAGTGCACGGTTTGCAACCTGGCGCATCCCTTCACGAGACAACCCATACCTGCGTGCCAAGTCACTTAGCGGATGCATTTCTCCATCTTCGAAACCGAAGCGCATGCGCAAGATACCGGCTTCCCATTCGCCCAAGCTATCAATCGCCTTTTGAATTTCACTAGACATGAGATAGTCTTCTGCTTCGTCTTCAGGCTGCTGCACAGTTTCATCTGGCAACAATTCTTGCAATTCGGTGTCAGCCGAGTCGCCAGGACCAACTAACTTTTCTAATGAGGTTACATTGACGACAGCACCTTGCACATTAGTAACTTGCTCTGGAGTCCACTTCAATTTGATAGCAATTTCATCGGTAGTCGCTTCGCGCCCAAACTCTTGCTGGAGTTGAACTTCTGTGCGTCGCACTTGCATCACTTTTTGACCAAGATTGACAGGCAAGCGAACCATACGACCGGTATTCGCAACCGCACGACCAATTGCTTGACGGATCCACCAGACAGCATAAGTAGAAAAGCGCGTGCCACGTTGGGCATCATAACGATTAGCAGCTTTGATCAGACCAATTTGACCTTCTTGCATTAGGTCTTCAAATGTGAGACCAGTGTCAAAGTAACGGCGTGCGACCTTCCCAACTAACCCTTGATTGCGCAGAACAAGTTCGTCACGTGCAGCGCGACCGCGAGCGCAGGCTGTTTCCCACATCGCAATATCAGCTGCTGAGCCTGTACCGGTTTCTAGACATTCTTCCGCTTCATGCCAAGCAGTAATAATTTTTGCCAAGGCAATTTCTTCATCATGGGTAAGCAACTCATCCGGAGAGGCTGGAATTCTGATGGGTAGTGGTTCGAAGTTGATGACTGTGTCTAACATCGCGCTGTCTCCTGTGAAAACGTGGAATTGTCCAAGTACACACACATTGTACAGTGTTTGCACAAGTTTTGTAAGACCTTGTTTTACAAAATGTCCAGTTATTAAGACTCTATTTAAGCAAAAGCGCGGCAAAACCTTGACAAAACTTGACAAAAAGAACCTATCAACAGCACTATTCAGCAGGATTCAGGACTTATCAGACACGAGTCTGAGTTTAATGAAATTCTGTTCAAGTTTAAATATTAATCAAACTTAAACAAAAACAGCCTTTTGTCGAGATTAATACAAGAAAAATCGCCAACAAAAGGCTGGAGTCAGCAAGAATAACTGAACAAAAGTTAAAAAAGTCTAGATTTTATATCTTCACTTAGTGTTTTTGCATCAACATAACAACCAACTGAAGTCGTCTACTTCTTACCTAAATGCTGCGCCTGCCGGAATGCAGCCTCTACAGCCTGATCAATTGCTGTACGGAGACCATGGGCTTCTAAGGCTGCTACTGCAGCAGCAGTTGTGCCACCGGGCGAAGTTACCTGATGGCGTAAAGTAGACACTGTTGTCTCAGATTGATATGCATACTCCGCTGCGCCACGCACCGTTTGCTTCGCCAGCAGTTCCGCTTGTGGTCGAGTTAGCCCCATGCGCACCCCTGCGTCTGCAAAGGCCTCAATGAACAAAAACACATAGGCTGGGCCGGAACCATTCATCGCAGTTGCCATATCGATATAGGTTTCACCTGGTAATTCAAGCTGCTCGCCAAGTGCGCTCAGAATAACTTCTGTTTGACGCCGCTGCTCAGCAGACACGGCTTCACCAGCTGTCCAAGCTGTCATTCCCACCCCAACTTGTGCAGGCGTATTTGGCATCGAACGCACAATTCGGTTATGACCTGTTAGCGCTTCAATTGTTTCCAACGTAGCGCCAGCCATAATTGAAATCAGCAGTGCATCATGATTGAGTTCACCGCGCAAGTCTGGCAATGCGTTGGGCGCGATCTGCGGCTTGACGGCTAACACAACAACCGAAGCACCTTGAGCAGCTTCGGAGTTGCTTGCTACGGACTGAATTCCATAGGCCGCTGTCAATTCTGCGCGTCGCTCAGCCCGCGGTTCAGATGCAGTAATTTGATCTGGCGTCACCAGTTCTCTTTTGATTAAGCCACCAATGATAGCCCCAGCCATTGAGCCAGCGCCAATAAATGCAATTTTTTGATTTTCAAACATGTGGATCTCGGGAGGCTAAGCGAAGTAGCCTAATGCTAAGCGGATTTTTGTTTCGACGTCATCGGGCGCGTCTTGTGGAATATTTTGCAATGCTGTCTGTGCTTCAACGAGGCTATACCCTAACGCTGTTAGCGCTGCAATAACTTCGGTGTCGGTTTCATCAACTAATGCTGACCCACCCGTGTTGATGAAGTCGGTTTGCAACTTACCACGCAGATTAAAGATAATTTTTTCAGCAGTCTTCTTGCCAACGCCTGGAACACGCGAAATGATGCCAGCTTCTTCAGTTGCGACAGCTTGGCGTAATAAGTCTGGTGAAAGTGTGGAAATGATGGCAAGCGCCATCTTTGGCCCTACCCCAGAAATAGAGAGGCAGGTTTCATACATGGTACGCTCTTCTTCGGTTTTGAAACCGTAAAGCGTAAGCGAGTCTTCCCGCACCACCAGATGGGTAAACAAACTAATCTGACGCCCCACCCCAACCGAACCATCAAATACAGAAGACGGCACCAACAAGCGCAGCCCCACCCCACCAACTTCAACAATCAAAGTGTCGTCAGTAAAGCTCAGAATAGTTCCGCGAATTGAGGCAATCATTTATTGATCCAGTAAATCTCTAGTGTGGTTACGCGAATGTGTAATGCGTAACGTGTAAGTTCGAGCTGAATACGCGGGCGAAAACTTCAAAAATCATTTTCGCGAACGCGCTTACACGTTACAAATTACGCATTAGATAGTTCGTCTGCATGCTATGCAAGTGACAAATTGCGACAGCAAGTCCATCGGCGGCATCGTCTGGGCGTGGGATTTTTTCTAACCCTAGCAGCGTCTTCACCATCTGTTGGATTTGCGGTTTTTTCGCGCCGCCATAACCACAGACGCTCTGCTTGATTTGCATCGGTGTATATTCACCGGGAGCTAGACCATTGTCTGCCATGGCGAGAATAGCAACGCCACGTGCCTGCGCCACGGTGATCCCCGTGGTCACATTCTTTGAAAAGAACAGTTTTTCAATGCCAGCACTCACCGGCTTATGCTCTTTGATTAGTTCATCGAGTTCACGATAAATAATCTGCAACCGCTCATGCATTGGCATCTTAGCTGGTGTAGTGACCACACCATAGGCAACGGGCTTGAGGGAACTCCCTACTTGGCGAACAAAGCCGTAGCCCGTGGTCGCGGTACCAGGGTCAATGCCGAGGACGATTTCAGACATAAGGTGTAATGAGTAATAAGTAATTGTGGTTTGGGCGCGCGGAAGAAAACTTCAAATACTGAAGACTCAAGCGTGCTTACACTTTACTCATTACAAGTTACGCATTGGAAACCGCTTCAATCACAGCATCAGTCAACTCAAGGTTGTGATACACATTCTGCACATCATCAACGTCTTCGAGTTTTTCAATGGTGTTGAGCACTTGCAACGCTTGGGCCGGTTCCAATTCCATGGTGTTCTTGGGTTCCATGCGCAGCATTGCGTCTTCAGGCGTGTGACCAGCTTCGGAAAGGCCAGATGCGATTTCACCGTATGCAGACACTGGGCCAGTGAGTTCAATCATTTCTTCATCCCAAACAACGTCTTCAGCGCCAATTTCTAGCGCCAATTCAAAGGCAGCATCTTCATCGATGTCACCAGTTGGGATCGTGAAATAGGATTTACGCTCAAACTGCCAGCCCACTGAGCCGTTTTCGCCCAAGCTGCCGCCATATTTATTGAACACTGCCCGCACATCAGACACAGAGCGACGCTTGTTATCTGTCACACACTCAACAATGACTGCAATCCCGTGGTTTGCGTAGCCTTCGTAGCTGACTTCTTCAAACGCTGCACCGTCTTTGTCTTCACCAGTGCCGCGCTTGATCGCGCGTTCGATGTTGTCTTTCGGCATATTTGCAGCACGTGCTTTATCAACCGCGAGCCGCAAGCGAATATTTGTATCTAAGTCGCCGCCGCCTTCACGCGCTGCAATCACGACATCTTTTGCAAGCTTGGTAAACAACTTACCGCGCTTTGCATCTTGCGCACCTTTGCGGTGCTTAATGTTGGCCCATTTACTATGTCCAGCCATGAATAAATAACCTCTGATTGAGAAAGATTTCGTTTTTCTAAATTATAGAGTAATTTGTAATGAGTAAGGTGTAACGCGTTCAAGCACACAGTATTTCAATGCAACACTCCGCACACCCAAGTCAAAATTACTCATTACTCGTTACTTATTAGACGAAGAGCTCATCCACAGCCGCTGCCAATTCCTTCAAATTCCGCACCTGATACACCTCATCTGCAAAATCAGCGTAACGATGCATGTCGGAGTCACCTGTACCCCATAGGCGTTTGGCTTCCGGGTTGAACCACAAGACCCGTTTGGCGCGGCGTTGCAACGCTTCAGCCAAGTCTAGCCGTGGATCGTAGTAGTTGTTGCGGCCATCGCCACAGAATATCACTGTGGTGCGGGCATCCACCGAGTCAGAAAAGTCTTTGAAGAAACCGGCTAAGCTCGAGCCAAGGTCTGTACTGTAATAGCCCGGTGGCAGCTTGGTCAGCACGTTTGGAATTGCCACATCTGGTCGATCATGCGCTAGGTCGGCGGTGACCTCTTCCATATGATCGATAAACGCAAACGAACGCGTGCGGCCAAATTGATCTTGCATTTCATAGACCAAACGCAGTAAGAACTCCACCACGGCGCGCATGGACGTTGACACGTCGCAAATCAGCACGAACTTTGGTTTCTCGCGCCGTTTTTTATGCTCAATTTCAAATGGAATGCCGCCAGTGCGTAAGCTTTGACGCATAGTAGCCCGAATATCGACTTGCGGGCCTTTGCCGCGCTTCATGCGCAGTGCCGCGCGCGTGCGCAGTTTGGCAGCAAGGCGCGTAACCAACTTCCGAAGATGATCTGACTCTTCGTAATTTAGCGCTTGAAACGGCTTTTCTTCCAACTTAGCTTCGTCAAATTTCTGGGCAGGCTGGTCAGCCATTTTTTCAGCCAGATTTTGACCAACGTAGTTTTGCACCTGTTGCTCTAGCGAATCTAGGTTGTTGAGTAACCCTTCTTCCAACTGCTGCAAGGCTTCTTCCGACATCCCCATGTCTGACAGCTGTTGCAGAAATTTTTCAATTTCCTCCATCAGCTTGTCTAAGCCAAGCTTGTTTTGCATGCGACGTTCCATCCAACTTTGCGAACGCGCATTGCTCAGCCGATCCAGCCCTGCTTCCCACGCTGCTTGCCCCATCTGGGCATCGTTTAGCTGCATGCCTTGCATCAACTGCGACATCATCTTGCTCATGTCGCCCATCAACGCTTCAAGCGCCGCTTGCAACATCGCCTTAGATTGTTCGTCTAATTCATCAGCCGGATTAAGTAACGGCGGCGTGCCCACCTGAAAGAACATCGGAAACATGTGGTCAAACGTCTCAATGTCCATGTAATCTTTGATCAACGTCGCCCGCACCGCCGTCTTGAACGTCTCGCGATCTTGAATCCCAAGCGCCTCAATCGCCCGAAACGCATCCTGCGACTCAGCAAGCGAAACGCGGACTCCGGCAGAGCGGAGGGCGGAGATGAATTGGGTGATGCGTTCGTTCATGGGGATTCTAATTGGCTAAAGGCTAATCTCTAATGACCTCATTTCGATGGCTATAGCTTACGGCCTAAAAACATTAGCCAATTAGCCTTTAGATATTAGCTCTTGGTATCGAAAACAATCCACCGTATGATCCATCACCATCCCAACGCCTTGCATGTAAGCATAGATAATTGTGGGGCCCACAAAACCAAAGCCGCGCTTTTTGAGCGCCTTGCTGATGGTCTTCGCAAGTTCAGTTTGCGCAGGCACATCATCTGGAGATTGAAAATGATTGATGATCGGTTGTCCGTCGACAAAGTTCCAGAGCCAGTTTGAAAAGCTGCCAAATTCTTGCTGAATTTTCAGCATCCCACGCGCGTTATTGATGGAATGCTTGATTTTCAACTTGTTACGCACAATGTTGGGGTTAGCCACTAACGCTGCTTGTTTCGCGTCGTCATAAGCAGCAACCTTGGCTATGTCAAAGTTGTCATACGCTGCGCGATAGCCGTCGCGCTTTTTTAAGATTGTGCTCCAACTTAGACCAGCCTGTGCACCTTCTAGAATGAGCATTTCGAATAAATGACGGTCATCACCAATCACAGGCACACCCCATTCATGGTCATGGTAATGCTTGTCTAAGTCGTCGGCGTTGGCTGCCCAGCGGCAGCGAGTGAGATCTGTCATTTGTATTGTTTTATGTGCTAGCTATCACGCTCGCACCAATGTCATCCCAGATGCGAACGAGACGAGCTTCGTAACGAACAATAGTTAGTGCATCTGGGATCTCTTTATAATTCTGCGCTACTTTTATTGCAATTGTCTTCTACAGAGATCCCGCCCACGCCATCGTCTTGACTACTTTGTTGCTATTCGTTTGTGGTCGGGATGACGTCAGGACGAAGGTGGCGGCTAGCAGAAATGAATTTGAACCGCGCACTGCGCATTGGCTGTTGAACATTGAAAATTGACTATTGTCTGCGCTTCTGTTCCCGCGCCATAATCATCTTCGCTTTGGCAACATCGGTTTCGTGCTTCAGCAGCAAGGTCAGCGTGTTTTCCAGCAATTCTGGAGTAATGCTACTGGCATTCAGCTTCACCAACGCCCGTGCCCAGTCCAAAGTTTCAGAAATACTCGGCGATTTTTTCAAATCCATTTGACGCAGGCTTTGGACGAGCTTGACAGACTGTACCGCCATGCTTTCGCTCAGATCTGGCACTTTGAGCTGCACAATGCGCAGTTCAGCTTCTTGAGTTGGATAGTCCACATGCAGGTAGACACAGCGTCGTTTGAGAGCTTCAGACAAGTCGCGCGTGTTGTTAGAGGTCAAAATCACCAGCGGTTTGTGCTTGGCCTTGATAGTGCCAATTTCTGGCACTGTGACTTGGAAATCGCTCAGGATTTCTAGCAGAAAGGCTTCAAATTCGCTGTCGGCGCGGTCAATTTCGTCAATCAATAAGACCACGGGCTTGTCTGAGGTAACAGCCCGCAAGAGCGGGCGCGGCAACAGAAAGCGTTCAGAGAAAAAGACATTCTCTTCCTCTGCCAACCGATCGGCGGCGGCTGTCAGTGTGGTTGTGTCAGCCAGTACATCTTGCAGCTTGTCGCGCAACAGTTGGGTATACAACATCTGCTTGGCATATTCCCACTCATACAGAGCCTTGGTTTCATCTAATCCTTCATAACACTGCAATCGAATAAGTTCACAGCCTGTCGCGCTGGCCCACGCCTTGGCTAACTCCGTCTTCCCAACGCCTGCGGGGCCTTCTGCTAAGAGCGGCTTTTCCAGTGCATCTGCCAAATACAAGACAGTCGAAATTTCTTCAGTGGCAATGTAGCCTTGCGATTGTAGTTGTTCAGAAACGTTAGTAGGAGAAGTCATTATTGATAGTTGAGAGTTAAAAATTGACTATTGCGTCTTATTCAAGCGCAGGGTTCTCTGGCGGCATTTCATCTTGCTGCTCAGCATTGAAGCGCTTGACCTGATCAGCAATGGGATCATCATCACCTTGAACAAACACATCACGCGTTTGCCCCCCGGCACGCTCACTGCCAATGACGCCCATTTCTTTGAGTTCGTCCATCAGACGCGCCGCGCGTGGGTAGCCAATCCGCATTTTACGCTGTAGCAAGCTGGCAGACGCACTACCGTGCTTCTTGACAATTTCAATTGCCTGCACAATTTGCGGATCTTTATCGCTGGTGACTTGCTGACGGGCAAGCATGTCATCCCAAGGCGCTGCGTCTGCTGCGGAAGGCGCCCCATGAGACGGGCGGGCTGCATTTGGTGCACTGCTTGGGCGGGCTGCTTCTTCTTCCGTTTGTTCCCAATTGTTTTCCCAGAAATCAATCATGCCATCGATTTCTTTATCAGACACAAACACCCCTTGCGAACGCAATGGTGCAGAAGCACTCGGTGACAAGTAAAGCATATCGCCTTTACCCAGCAACGATTCTGCCCCTAAGGTGTCCAGAATAACACGTGAGTCGGTTGACGACGCCACAGAAAACGCAATCCGTGCTGGGAAGTTAGCCTTCAGCAGACCAGTTACAACGTCTGTACTTGGGCGTTGGGTCGCCACCACCAGATGCATCCCGGTTGCACGCGCCATTTGTGCCAAACGCGACAGCATTTTTTCGACTTCATCGGCGGCAAGCATCATCAAATCTGCCAGCTCATCGATGATAAAAACAATATATGGTAGCGGCTCAAGGCCTTTTTGCTTCTTCGCTTCGGCGTTGTACCCTTTGAGATTCCGCACGCCAATCTGTTCAAACAGTCGGTAGCGGCGCTCCATTTCACGCACACCCCAGCGCAGCGTGCCGATCATGCGCTCCATTTCAACTTCTACTTTGCCAAACAAATGCGGCAATCCGTTGAAACGCATTAGTTCCACTTTCTTCGGATCCAACATCACAAAGCGCAGTTGGTCAGGCGTGTTATTGAAAGCAAGACAAGTAATGATTGAGGTCACACAAACAGACTTACCAGACCCCGTGGTCCCGGCAATCATCAAGTGCGGCATTTTAGCCAAGTCCGCCACAACGGCATTCCCGGCGACATCGCGCCCTAGCCCAAAGGCCAGCGACGACTTCATCTTGTCAAATTTCGGATGCAAGATCAGGCTGCGCAGCCCAACCATAAACTTCTTGCGATTTGGCACTTCCAAACCAACGTACGGCGTGCCGCGCACAGGCGCTTCAATCCGCACACGTTTGGCAGACAGCGCCAAGGCAAAGTCATTGGAGAGGTTGGAGATTTGCGAAATCCGCACTTTGGACTTGCGAACTTCACCATCTGCGCCGCCCGGCTTTTCGAAGAAGCCGGGTTCAATGAGATATTGCGTCACAGACGGCCCAGTTTGGCTGTCGACCACCTTAGCAGGGATGTTGAAATCTTCTAAAGTGGTATGAATGATATCGATATCACGCTCAATATCTTTCTTAGACGGTTTGATATCTTCCCCTGCATTCAACAGCTGCAAGTCGGGCAACGCTGTTGGGCGTTTGCGTGGCTTGTAGTTCTTTTCGTCGTCGGCTTTCTTTGGTTTCGCTTTGGCTTTCGGTCGCGATACAGGTTTCGCCTTGATCTTTGGCGTTGCGGGCACCAGCTCTTCCAAACGTTGTTGAATTGGAGCGGCTGGCGCTAACCCAACTTCTGGATCTTCAAAGCGACGTACAGGAGAGGCATCTACATTACCAGCTACTTTGGCTTGCGCCCAAATCAATAAGTCTAGTGGCGCTGTCCAACGAATACGCCAGACGAACAGTAAGGTCAGACCAAAGGTAACACCCAATGCAAGGATCGCGGTTCCGCGCAAAAAGCGAGCAAAAATCCAAGCTACAGCCCAGCCGAGTAAGCCCCCACCACCGCCATCTGAAGCAAGCTTGATGGCATCAATATGGTTGGTAGCGTCAAACAAAGAAATATCTGGGTTTAGGCGGCGCACTAAGACCAAATGTAGCAAGGCCAACCCTAGCACCACGGCAATTTCAGCAGCAATTACTCGTCGCCACGGAATAACCTGATATGGGCGCATGTTGTGAATCACAATCATTACCCCAATTGCCACAATCGTCAGCGGCACGAGATAAGAGCCCCATCCCAACCAAGCGCGCAAAAAGTCAGACAGACTGCGCGTCCAATAGCCGTCGCTTAGGCCTACTAATGAAAGAATCGAAACAAGGCCGAATGCAATCATCACCCAGCCGACAATGTCATCTAACCGTCGTACCACACCAATGATGAGCTGTAGCACAACGCCCAATGGACGTTCTACCCAATGCTCCTCACGCGCCTCGGTTGCCTCTGCACGCATTTGACGTGTCTTCGGAGCCTGCGCCTTTTGGGGTTGCGACTTTCGTGTTGTTGAACTGCTCTTTTTAGCCGAAGACGCACCCTTCTTAGATGCTGCACTTTTGGTGCTTGCTTTACCCTTCTTCGGCGTTGTACCTTTCTTTGTTTTGGTCATAGATGCGCTAAAAATTAGAACATAATTGCCATACTATATTACACCATGAAGGGTTGGAGTGATAGCTGAGAGTTGATAGTCATGGCAAATTTTTGCTATCAATAGGCTGCCATTTTGGCTTAACAAAAAAAGACGGCTTTACAGCCGCCTTTCTCAAAGTTCAAAAAATTCAAACGCCTATTCTGGCATTTTGCTTTTTCGCATGGTCAGCCCAAGCTTTCGCTGATTAGGCATAATGTTGACAACGCAAGCACGAATAGTTTCACCCAAGCTAACGACGTTCGCTGGGTGCATAAAGTTTCCTTCAGCCAGTTCACTAGTGTGAATAAGGCCTTCAAGCCCTGGCTCCAACGTGACAAACACGCCATAGTCCACAATATTACTGACCTGCCCTTCAATGACTTGGCCAATGCTGTAACGATCATGAACGGTCAACCAAGGATCTGGCGTCAGCTCTTTTAGACTGAGGCTAATTCGGCCTTCGTCCGCATTCACATTCAACACCAACGCTTCAATATCTTGGCCTGGTGACAATACTGCACTTGGATGTGAAATCCGACTCCACGAGATTTGTGACACGTGGATCAGCCCTTCAACACCACCTAGGTCTACAAATGCACCAAAGTGACGTGTATTGGTGACCGTACCGCGCACCTTGTCACCGGGGCGGATCTTGTACAAAATCACTTCCCGTGCGCCTGGCTGCGACAGCGCTGCACGCTCTGACAAAATCAGACGTTGTTGCTTCTCATCTAATTCAATGATTTTCAAGCGCATACCCTCACCAACGCGGCGACTCAATAGTGCCTTGCGGTGTGCGTCCGAAATATCAGTTGGCAGATTTAGAATGTGGGAAGCTGGCACGAAGCCACGAACCATGTCCCATTTGACTAGTAAACCGCCGCGATTGAAGCCTATAACTTCTAACTCAACGGTGTCGTCTGAGACATATGTCTGATGAATTTTTACCCAAGTGTCCTGGTAGTCCGCATATGCATATGCGCTGGATGATTCTGGCTGCGCAGCTGGCGCTGAAGGCACATCATTTTCACCTTCAGTTAGTAGCTGTTGCCAATACCCTTCATCCATACCAAACGGATCGGATGGTGCTCGATTATCCGATGGACGAGAAGACATACATTACCCCTTATTTAACCCAAAATTGCAATTCCTAAAGGAAGTTGCTTGCATATTCCATTACAAAACCCAATTGTGCTGCAGATGTGAAGGTCTCAGCATCTACCAATACTACTCTCCAACTAATTTAGCATGAAACCGCATATTTGCGTGACATTTCATGCCATGAAAATGAAGATTGGGCTTATTCGGTTGTACGTATTGTGAATGGAAATCTGAGTAGGGCTACAGGACGTAGAAGGATTGCATCTTCACTCAGAATGTTAAGCCCTGCTGCAAGCAATACCTTTCAGTACTTATTGATCCTCAGCGTCAACTATTTACATGACGTGAAATCCTGTTCCTACACATCGTACTACTTTTCTAACCGAATACAAAGCATTTTCCAATTTTTTTCAAATTTTGGCAACGAATTGCTAAATTTTCAAACCAAACTGGGGTGAATTTGCCAATTATTGGCCTTGGAGCTGCTCATTTTCCATAGAAGCAATAACGCGTGCGACTTCTTCAATTGCAACGCGCTGCTTGCGATAGAGGTCTGCTTCGGACACGGCCAGCTTTAAGGCCACTTCGCGCACCTTTTTGCCTTCCATGAATTTGAGCTCGAGGATGTTGTACAACAGCCAATCTGCCGTGAATTTACGATTACCAGGCGGTTTGATTTGCTCAATTGCATCTTTCAGTAGCAACCGCAATGCATTCACTGTGCTGTCGTTATTTTGGTCTGCCAATGTCTGCACAATTTCTAAACGCAGCAAGGGGCTTTCCGTCAATTTCGGCCCACCCCAGTAATGCGTTAATGCATCTTTGACCCACTTTGCTGCATCTGGGCTTTCAAGAAGCGTGTTCTGCTGAATGGCGCGACTACCAGAGTATTGCGCTGCCGCACGTAAACGTTGCAATTCATCTACTTGGACAAGCAGCGTGTCCATCGCATCAAAGACTCGCTGTTGCAAACGCATATCTTCCAATGCTGACGCAGTTTGCGCAATTAGAATTTGCAAGGTGTCGCGTTCATCTTCGGTGAATTCATCTTCATCGATGGCTGCGGCCTCAACACCCAGTACCCCGAGCACTTCTCCAGCTTCAGCCAAACCCTCTTGGTCAGACTGTGCGCGCAATGGAAACAACCAAAATGGCTCCCACTGCAACGCATGAACACCTTCAAAAATCGAAACCGGTTGTAAATCCGCAGCAATATTGTCAGCAATTGGCAACGTTTGCGCCTCTGGCATACTTTGCTGGGCACCCAGTGAGACTTCCAAACGCGCACCATCATCGTCCATCACAGCGATAAAACCATTGGAAACATGTACAACATCACAAGCTGTTGCCAACACAATTTCCAAAAACTGCCGAATGTCACCTGACGTAAGCAGACGTTCGTTCAAGGTTCGCAAGCGCCTCAAATCTTCGCGGTCACTCGCATTGCCATAAAAGAACCAGCGTTCCAGCGTATTTCTTGAAAGCGTGAAAGCAAATTGTGGGAGCATTGCTGCAGCCACAATCAGACTAGGTAACAGTAGCGTATTGTCAAATTCAAAACGGCGGCCCGCCCAACGAATGGTGACGTAAGTCGCAACGACAAGTGATGCCACAAACGGCCCACGGTATGTCCAACGAAACAAGCGGCTTTTCAAAATGCGGTCTGGTTGCGGCGTGCCAAAGAATGAGACCGTATAGGTCAGCACAATTAGCATTGCGCCTAAGAACCCGTTTACCAACGTTGTAATGAACAAAAAGACGGTGGGTTGCGCCACAGCAATCTGACCACCTGCTACTAGCAAGTATGGAAAGACTGCCACAGGAATGGCCAGCGAAGCCATGAGCAAGTACCCCATGCGACGGCGCGTCGCACGCGTCAGACAACGCGTATAAGCGCGGTAGATATTGACTGCGCCTAATACAATTGCTGCCCCGAATGCCAACGAGAATGGCCAGAAAATAATGCCGGGCTGTAAGTACCGCACAAACAACGTAATCACGACATCCCGCACGAGGTAGTCAGAGAAAATAGCCAGACCTGCGACCGCAATACACAATGTGTAGGCAATCCGAATGCCAATTCGGCGTCGTCCGCGCGATGGTCGGCCAGTCAATGCCAAGAGTGCGTCTGATAAATGTAAATAGGTTGCCGGAATACCTGCAAGGCCTACCATTTGAACCTTCAGCCAAAAATTGATTTCAGGAGCTGTCTGTAAGACTGTGGCAGCAATGTCACCGAGGTACGTCACAAATACGCAGCTTAGCAACAAGCTGAAAGACCGCGCAGCGCGATCGCGTAAATTAAATGTGAGGGTATACAACAGGAGAGACCCTGCTGTAATCAACACAGCTACGGAAATAATCTCATTGAAGAGCGTAACCGCGTTGCTGAGAATTTCAAGCATCTAAGATGAGTGTGAGTTGTAAGTTAGGGAACCTCGCCGTGACATATCGGCGACTACCCTAGCTAGAGCGACAGCATGAAGTACAACGCAATGTCATTGTTGAGGTAGTAGCGTTCGTTGTAACCACTATGAACAAAGCCATGCTTTCGCAAAAAATTGATTCCGGGGTCGTTTTTCGTTTGAACTTCTGCCATGACACGTAAAGCATGGTTTTGGGAAGCCCAGTCTAAGCAGCCGTGCATTAGGGCGGTCCCCACACCTTGGCGACGATGATATTTCGTGACTACACAGTCCGCCAGGTGCAATACACCCGGTAAGGGGCTGTAATCCAGCGCAATGTACCCTTCGATGGTGTTTTCAACTTCTGCCACAATTAACACAGCGAAACGCTTCCAGTCTTTTAGGGTAACTTCAGGATCTCGCGGGAAGTTCACCCGCATTGTGCGGGGTAAGCGAATACTGCGGAAGTTGATATTTGCACTGCGGTCTTCCTCGCGAATATCCATTTGCCACACGTAGTCAGTCGTGTAGCCATGATCAAAGCGCATGAGGAGCGGCACGTCTTTTGAACGCGCAGCACGCAGGGTAATTTGGCTTTTCTTGTTGGGCAGCATGGTAAAACAGTAGCAGAAGTTGAGCGTTGGGTCTAGCGTTTTTTAGAAAACTCAAACCATTATTGGCCCGGTTGTCCACCAATTGTGATTGGAATGATGCAAGGTTCTGGGGCGCCACCGCTACTGTCAAACACGGTTAAACGGAATGCGTAGTTACCCGGATCTTGCAGGTCAGCATTCCAAGAACCCATGGGCCCACCATCTACTTCAGTAGATTCATTGCCCGTGTAAACAGTCAGCCAGTTTTCCCCAAGCGTTGAAAGCTCCAAAATGTAAAACGCGAAGTTATCAATATTGGCGATACCTTGCACTTCTACGACCCCTGACACAATAGCCCCTGCTAACGGGCTGGTAAGCGTTGCTTTTTCATTATCACAGCCAGGAGTGGCATCCACGACAGGCGTTGGACTTGGCACTGGCGTTGGAGTCTCTTGAATAACTGCCGTTGGTTCTCCGGGTAACCTAACAACAACTTCGGTTGGTTCAATTGTGGGGGTTGGAGATGGCAGTGCCGTGGGATAAGCACCTGATAACCCTAAGACATCAATTGCGGCTGGGGTTGTTGCGATCCAAAATGCCGAAATGCAGGATAGGCTAATCAAGACTGCAGACAACGCCACCGCTCGATTTGATGCCGCTGTTTCACGCTCAAGACCATAGGCGCTAGCAGAGTAACGTCTAGCCCAATGGAAAAGTCCACGGAGATACCAAAGCCCAACTGCGGCTAAGATCCCCATGACATAGTAACGATATACGATTACGATGCGTAAAAGTTGTTCAGCCAATCGTTACCTCAACGCGTAATAAATAGACTACGGAAACAGAACCAACATCCGTTTGACTGACTATAGCCGCGGCAACAGCGTTTGCAACAGCTTCATTAGATTTGGAGCAATGACTTTGCCAGCCTCAATCACTTCTTCATGATTTGGCACATCACCATCGCCAATATTACAAATATTGGTCACACCAGAGAATCCCAATACACGCATCCCTGCGTGCACAGCCGTTACTACTTCATGTGTGGTGGACATCCCAACTGCATCAGCGCCAACGGCTTGCAAAAAGCGAATTTCTGCAATGGTTTCATAGGTCGGGCCAGAAAGCGCCATGTACACCCCAGACTGCATGCCAAGCTCCAACTCCGCCGCGACATCACGCGCTAATTGCTTCAAGTCCGGATCATAAGCAAAGGTCATACTCGGAAAGCGTGGTCCAAATTCTGATAAGTTTGGCCCAAACAATGGGTTTTGCCCAATCATTCCTGGCAGGTTGATGTGATCATCAATCAACATAATATCGCCAACTGAAAAACTTTGGTTGACGCCACCCGCCGCATTGGTGATGATCATCGTCTCCACACCCAGCAACTTCATTACGCGCACAGGTAGCCCAACCTGTTGCATGGTGTAGCCTTCGTAAAAGTGCGACCGGCCCTGCATCACAATAACGTCATGCCCTGCCAGCTGACCAATCACTAGGCGCCCAGAATGTCCTTCAACTGTAGACACAGGCCAATGTGGCAAATCGTTATAGGAAATGTAGGTGACATTTTCAACGGCTTCCGCCAATGGTCCAAGCCCAGACCCTAGGATCATCCCGATTTTAGGCGCGATGTCAGTGCGTGCTTGAATAGCGGCGACTGTCTCTTGATAGTCAGCCATAGTGAAATAAGTTGTCATATTAGTTGTCCTGTTGTTTTCGCGCGAAGGCTTGCGTGCGCGAGATCACGAGTCCAAGCGTGGTCATCAGCACTGCAACAACCCCAACAATGGCCCAAAAACTTAGTTGAATTATAACGAGTTGCGCTATTCCAATCAGCCCAATGCTGATGATGCTGACCAAGCCCACATAACGAAGATGGTGTAGAACCTCTGCGCGCTGCGGCTGTCGCTCATACCGTTGTAGAAAGCTGGCGAGATCCCAAGTCAAAATCGCAGCGCCACCAGCTACTAAAGGCAACCAAAACTCAAGCCGAAATGCCACTGCCGCAGCCATCAGACAAATAAACAGCAGCAGACAAGTATCAGTAAGCCAGCCGCGCTGCCGCCACAAGCTAAAGCCCCACAACACGGCTAGGCCAATTACAACCGCAACGCCCCAAGGAAAGTCTGCCAATAAAAAGACAGTTACGCCTAAGGCAGTCGTAATTGCCAATGGCACCCAGAAAAGGCCAATCGTTAATCGGTTCAGCATGCGTTATCGAACCACCCGTTGATAGCGCCGTAACGTGTGCGCTAGCGGTTCAGCAATGTCCCAATCAATCACATCTGCCCCAGCATTACGCATCTGGCGCAAGAGGAGCTTGCGCTCTAGGCGTGCTAAAGCTTCACCCTGTGAGTTAATGTCTAGCTCCAAAAATTGTTTTTCATAGCTAATGGGATTAGGAGACACCACAAGCACGTTATAGCCCATCCCTTTGAGACGCAAGACCATGTCAATATCGTCTTTCCAAACGGGGCTGATGAAGACCAATTGCGAGTGGCGCGGAAACAACTGGGTCGGAATATTACGCAGGTTGTCAAAAACTTGGCTGTCACCAGATTTTGCACCCGCTAAATCTTGCAAAATACGCAAACGCTGCTGCTTGCCATATCCCGGAAATGTCCAACTGATAAGCCGTCCATACTGCAACAAGCCAACCCGATTGCCGGCTTCACTATATGCATTTGCTAATGCACCAGCGGCTTGGACACCATAGTCAAACAAGGTTGCATCGCCAAATTTGAACTCACTACGCTCACGCGCATCTAAGATAATGCCAACGTCCGCGACGCGTTCTTGTTCAAACGCATTGGTATACATCCGTTGAGTTCCTTTAGAGCTCAAGCGCCAATTGATATGACGACGGCTATCCCCCGGTTGAAAGTCACGCACACCAAAGAATTCAACACCAGATCCTGGCGTACGTGCCCGAATATTGCCCGCATATACCAACGTATTCCGCGGACGAATAGCAGGTGCGTCTACTTGCTCAATCTTTGGTTCGACTGTCAAATGGACAGGCAACTCATGCTGCTCTTCTCGAATAATCAAGCCAAGCGGGTCTGTATAACGAATACGGACGTTTTTAGGTTCTGCTCGCCCCCTACCCGGCTTGATGGTGTACTTCAGCGTTTGCGTTTGACCCGCAAACAACGTCCCTGCCCATGCAGTCTCGCCTTGCACAATGGTGTGATCTATTGCGAGTTCATCTTGAACACTAAAATTCGCTAGCGTACTGCCACGATTTTTGACACTTACATAAATGTCTACCGCTTCCCCAACAGAGATCCGAGAGCGGGACATTTCACGCTCAAGATCGAGCTGCGGTTCAGGGTCATAAAAGAAAATGCTGCCTAGCAAATAGGCCAACAGTGGCAATACGAATAGCAATATCTTGCCTTGCAATGAGGCAAATGACATTAGCACAAGAAGGGAGATGAGCACTCCCAGTAGAAATAAACGGCGGGTCAGCAACTGACGAAACCGAGAGGTTAGTTATTCAAGACCGGTACAGCCACAGACTGGATTGCATCTTCAACCACGGCTTGCGCGGCGTTTTTACGCATCCAGAAATCAGGCTCCAATACAATGCGATGCGCTAACGCATCCACTGCATAATGCTTGATGTCGTCTGGCACAACATAGTCGCGGCCATTCAACGCAGCATGCGCACGAGCCAGCTTCAATAATGCCAGCGACCCACGCGGGCTAGCGCCCACCACAGTACGGCGATCAGCACGTGTCGCAGTCACAAGTTCGACAATATAGCGCTCTAGGTCCGGATCAATGTGTACACTTTCAACTAAGGCTTGCAGCGCAGTAAAGTCTGTGACGCTTGAACACTGTTCTAACGTAAACGTATCTTGCTGACGGTTTACCCGTCCGTGCAAAATAGCAACTTCATCATCTAGGGTTGGATAACCGACAGACAGCTTGATTAGGAAGCGGTCTAACTGCGCCTCAGGCAATGGGAACGTGCCTTCATACTCCACAGGGTTTTGCGTCGCGATGACTAAGAATGGCTTCGGTAATGGATACGTTTCTGTTTCCAACGTTACCTGCTTTTCTTGCATCGCTTCTAGCAACGCAGATTGCGTTTTAGGTGCAGCACGATTGATTTCATCTGCCAGCACAATATTCGCAAACACCGGACCTTGGCGCAGCACAAATGCATTTTCATTACGATCAAACACATAACCACCAGTAATATCACCAGGTAAAAGATCTGGCGTAAACTGAATGCGTTTGAACGAGGCACCTAAGACCGTTGCCAAGCTATTGGCTAACAATGTCTTTCCAAGCCCCGGCAAGTCTTCTAGAAGCACATGACCGTCTGCTAAAAATGCAGCCAGCACTTTTTGAATGACGGCATTTTTGCCCACAATGGCTTTTGAGACTTCAGCCGTAATGGTTTTTCCAAATTCAGCAACGGGTTGTATAGCAGTCATTTTTAATGCGTGATGAGGGTAAAGAATTAGTAAAGCGTGTCTAAATACGCCGTGATTGTAGCAATATCAGCTTCAGACAGATTTGCTTTTGCGTTACGAGATCGTGCTAAGCCTGCATTGAGACGTGCCTGTACGTCCTTTGGTAAGTCTAACTTGGCGTTAGCGATATATTTTTTGGCGTCATTGATAGAAATCTGCTCATGTTGCGCAACGGTGTCTACCACCAGCGTAGCCACCGCACTTGCTAAGCGCCATTCGGAATATGTCCCCCGCCCAGAGTTATCAAAGTGTTGTTGCCAACTACCTAACGGACCGCCGAGGTCAATATTGTAGTCAATGTCAGTTGTCTGAATGCTTGGTACAAAGTAAAGCGCCGCTCCAAAGGCGACGGCGCATGCCATAACCAGCAAGATCCAAACAACAGGTTGAGGCAAGTAGTTGAAAGCCTGCAAGGATGACCAAGAAATGGTTAGTACAGGCCCCATCACATTACGTAATGTTGGCAACATTGCGTCCCGAATAGGCGGGATCAAATACAGCACTGCAATCAGGGCACAAAGACAAATAAGAAACGTCCGGATACGCCGAAGTATCCGTTGACGTTGTGTCACCTCTGTCTTTGCAGTGCGATTGAACATACTATGATTATACGCGGTAACAAAAACGCGCAGATGTAATTCATCTGCGCGTTTTTCGTATGATTATTGGGTTATGTCTAACTACCCGACAGAGATTGCTCTGCTGTTTCGTTCTTTTTAGCCTAGGTAGTCACGTAGTTGGCGGCTACGGGTTGGGTGACGTAGTTTACGCAGCGCTTTCGCTTCAATTTGGCGAATACGTTCACGCGTAACTTCAAAATGCCGCCCTACTTCTTCTAGCGTGTGATCTTTACCATCACGCAGACCAAAGCGGAGTTCGAGCACTTCGCGTTCGCGGTCAGTTAAGACGCTGAGTGCATCTTTCACCTGTGTTTTGAGCAGTTCACGATTAGCAGAATCTGCTGGCACTGGCGCGTTATCATCTGGGATAAATTCACCTAGCTGACTGCTGTCTTCTGAGCCTACTGGTGACTCAAGTGACATTGGTTCTTGCGCAATACGCAAAATCTTGCGCACCTTATTCGCACCACGGTTCAAAGAACGTGACAGTTCTTCTGGCATTGGCGCTTCATCTTTCAGCAGCTTGCGAATTTCATCAACCTGATCTGCTGGGATCATGTCCATGTCAAGCGCAATTTCTTCCGGTGTTGGGTCACGCCCTAGCGTTTGCACCAACCCACGCTGAATGCGCATTAGACGGTTGATTGTTTCAACCATGTGCACTGGAATACGAATAGTCCGTGCTTGATCTGCAATTGCGCGGCTGATTGCTTGGCGAATCCACCAAGTGGCATAAGTACTAAATTTGTAACCACGCGTTGGATCAAATTTTTCAACTGCTCGCAACAGCCCAATATTCCCTTCTTGAATAAGATCCAAGAAGTTGATACCACGGCCAATATAGCGCTTCGCGACACTAACTACCAACCGCAGGTTGGCGCGAATGAGTGCTTTTGACGCCTCTTCAGCTCGGAATTCAATCAGTGCAAAATCATCTTGAATATCGGCTTCGGCTGGGATTAGCGGTGCAATATCAGCCGCTGTTGCCAAGGTGTTCTTAGCAGACTGCGTTTTGAGAATTTCGCGCTGCAAAGAAGATGGTAATGAATAGTAGTTACGGTAAATTGCAAAGAGCTGCTCCGCAACAACGTTCCATGTTTTGTCTGAACCCCAACGACCAGTATCTAGCCAGCCACGCACATAGGATTTCCCGTCTGCGTCCCAATGCCGGCGCAAGTCCATTGCATCGAGCCAGACTTGGCGCAATTCTGGTGGCTCAACCTCAAATTTAGGGACTTCTTCTAACAGAGTCTCCCAAGCTTTTTCAGTTTGGCTCCAAAGCGTCAAGATGACATCTTGCGGATCTAACCCTAGCTCACCGGTTAATTCAGTAATGTGATCTTGAGCGTCAATAGCAGTCGACAACCAAAATTCTTGAGTCGATTTCAGCAGCTTGACCCGCCCGATTTCCTTCAGGTACATCCGCACCGGGTCATCGGCAAGCTCAAACTGCAATTGACGGCCAGAGCCATCTTCATCGTCGTCATCTGCAGCATCGTCAGCTTTCTTTGGCTTGCGACCACGCTTAGATGTTTTCGGAGCTGCTTTTTCAGCCTGAGCAGTCTCTTCTTCGTCTAACAACGATCCAATGTCTTCTTCTTCCTCAACCTCTTCATCAACTAATTCATCCTCATCAGGAGATAAGTCGTCTAATTGCGTTTGTTTTGCACGCAATTCAGAAGTTTGCAAGATTTGGTTGACGATCCGAGTAGTTTCGTCGTTTTCTGGTTTCGTGAGTTTTGCCATTCGCTACACTAATACACGCACAATCAACTTTCGCTGTGTACGTAGAGTTACTATCAACTTTTCTAGAAAGACAATGGAGTGTCTTGGTGGACCTGATCCCTAATCAGGCTATTGTGCATCTATTATGCCTGTTTCACATCAGCGCAGTATTAGCGCGCGTATGAGGAGTCGGCTGAACTTACAATCATAGTGCTTTCGTACGATTTGGCAAGTAAAACGTGTGGAGTTTTATCAAATCTAGTAACCCATTCGCAGCAATTGCCACCCATGCGGTTACGTGCCAACAATCGTGTCGTATTAACGTTGTGTCCGTCTGATTTACAGCATATCAAATATGCGACTTTTTCTTCGCTTTCCAAGCTTGCTTACTCAGCGCTTTTTGAATGCGAGAAAGCGCTAGTATTTGCGCCATAATCTCCGTCTGATAGACACTGCCAATGTCAGAAGCGTCACTTTGCGAGTCTTGTTGCAAAAAACGCAACTCTGTCAGCCAACTGGTGACATTATCCTGCCGAATACGGAGCACTGTGTCAGACAAGTCGCGCAGACGCATTTCAGACTGAAGATTCATATCTTCTAACTCTTCTACTAACGTCTGATAGCGCATAACGAGAAAACTGTCTAAGTGGTCTTGGACATAGTCTCCTGGCAAGGCCTCGTCTTGTTGCAAAGATGATTGTACTAATTTCAGCAGCAGTTGCAATTCTGTATCGCCAAAATCTTCCACAACTAGTGGTGCCAACTTAAGTTCACGCAGCCGCCGATTGATTTTCGGCAAGCTCTCCGGTTCCATGAGCAAGTATGCCAAACAATAGCGCTGCGCTGCAGTAGACGTATTACGTTGCGGCTCTTGCGGTGCAATTGGCAGAATGGGGGCCTGCACTGGCTGCTTCTGCTTGCGACGCGTTGGGCGCTTGGCTGGAGCCTTCCCTTCTGGGAACAAGACTCGCTCATCAATGCGCAGCACGCTTGCCAAACGCTGGCGATAAGTGCCCTGCTCAATAGGATGCGCAACATCATTGATGAGAGGCATGATCGCATCTGCGATTTCACTCTTGACCTTAGGATCGTCTAAGTTACGCCCTTTGGTCAGTTCCCCAATCATGTAATCGACAACAGATTGAGCATCGCCAATTAGCGTTTTCCACGCCCCAGGATCTTGTTGAATCAGATCATCTGGATCAAGTCCGTCTGGTAACGGTGCAATCCGGATATCAAGCTTGAGTTGCCCATCAGTACGCACCAGCCCAATCGGATCAAACGCGACTTCACGTTCACCAGTCTTACGCGCAACTTCAACGCCCTTAAGCGTTGCCTTTTGCCCCGCAGCATCAGCATCAAGTGCCATGACTAGCCGTCGGGCATAGCGTTTGACCTGCCCCATTTGCTGGTCTGTCAAAGCTGTCCCCATAGAACAGATAACGTTTTCAAAGCCTGCCTGATGCGCGCTGATCACATCCAAGTAACCTTCAACAAGCACAGCAGTGCCATCGACACGGATTGGCTTGCGGGCTTTATCTAGGCCATAGAGCGTGCGACCTTTGTCGAACAATGCATTTTGCGGCGAGTTCAGGTATTTTGGCTCGTCATCAGGATCAATTGCGCGGGCACCAAACCCGACCATTCGTCCACGTTCATCGCGGATCGGGATCATCAGCCGATTACGAAAGCGATCGTAGATACGCCCCGACTCAGGATTCTTTGTTGCTAAGCCAACCTCAACTAAATCATCTGGGGTGTACCCAAAGTCAGCGAGGTAAGTAATGAGCGCGTCCCAGCTTTTGAGCGAGAAACCAATTTCAAAAGCATCGACAGTAGTTGGAGCAAGACCACGCTTTTCAACGTATGCGCGTGCATTGGCTGCATGACTACTTTTCTGGAAAAGATGCTGGAAATACCCAACCGTTTTCTCCAGCGCTTCACGCAGGCGGTCTTTCTCTTCTGTCTTTTTCTTTTGTTCTGGGGTGTATTCCTGTAAGACAACGCCTGTGACCTTAGCCAAGTATTGCAGCGTTTCTTTGAAGTCCCAGCCTTCCTTTTTCATTAGGAAGGAAAAGATGTCACCGTTGTCGTTGCAAGCACCAAAGCACTTCCAATAGCCTGTATCTGGCCAAAGTACAAATGCCGGCGTATTTTTATTGTCGTGGAACGGGCAAAAGCCTGTGTAAGATGATCCAGATCGGCGTAGCTGAACACTCTGCCCAACAATGTCGAGCACATCTACGCGTTCTTTGATCTCTTGAACAACAGACATATTTCGTGAGTAGTACTAAGAGACAGGCAACAGCGCTGACCTTGGAAGCCCAAAGTGTTTAGCGGCTGTTGCCTGTCTCCTCTCTAGAATCCTTCTAGTTTAGAGAGGTCAGCAACACCGTTGGCTAGACCAGAGATGTGCTGCAGCAAGGCAAGGTTGTTATTACGGACCGTTTGGTCTTTATCCATCACCATGACATTGTCAAAGAAAAGGGTGATGGCAGGAACCATATTGCGCAATGTTTCGACCAAGGAATCGGCAGTTGGTTCTACCAATGCAATAGTTGCATCTGTATAAGCCGCATATAAGCCTTGGGTAGCATCGTGCGTAAACCCAGCTGGATTGAGCACGTGTAACGTATCTTCTTTGCGCGTAATGCGAACGCAGCGAGCATAGGCGTCAAGCACCTGCTCCCAGTCTGGCATCAATACATGATCGCCCAGTTGAGCTGCATAGGTCGCAGCTTTGAATGGATCGCTAGCCGCTTCTGCAAGCACAGCCTCAACCACATCGTGGCGATACCCTGAGTCACGCAAGACAACATGCAAGCGCCCGGCAATAAAGTTCAGAACACTTTGTTGCACATCGGCAGAGACATCAATTGGCTGAAGCATCGCAGCAGCTGCGACAGCGTCACCAAGATCGAGGTTCAATTGTTTACCAATCAGCGTTTGTACAATGCCAAGCGCAGCGCGACGCAATCCAAATGGATCTGCATTCCCTGTTGGTTCTAGTCCAGCAGCAAAGAGTCCCACCAGTGAGTCCAAACGATCCGCAAGCCCCACTACAACAGCAGGCATTGTTTCAGCAATTGCATCACCTGAACCGGCTGGCCAGTAGTGTTGCTCAATCGCTTTTGCAACGTCAGAGGTTTCTCCACTGCGTAATGCATAGTCACGACCAATGACACCTTGTAAAGATGTCATCTCAACGACCATTTGAGTTGCAAGATCAGCCTTGGACAACCAAGCGCCACGTTCTGCAATAGCTTGATCTTCAGCAGAGAGGTCTAGCTCTTTGCTGAGCGCTTTAGACAACTCAACCATGCGATCTGTTTTGTCTAACATGGACCCAAGCTGTTCTTGGAACGTCAGCTTCGTCAATTCTGGCCGGAAGTCAGCCAAGCTTTGGGTGACATCTTCGCGCACAAAGTAGTTTGCGTCTGCAAAACGCGCGCGGATTACTTGTTCATTACCGTAAATCACCTTATCAAGGTGTTCTGCGTCACCATTACGCACGCCAATGAAGTAAGGTTGAATTTCACCGTCTTTGAGGACTGGGAAATAGCGCTGATGCTTGCGCATTACCGCAATCAGCACTTCTTGCGGCAGCTTGAGGAATTCTTCTTCAAACGTGCCACGGAACGCGGTTGGTGCTTCAATTAGGTTCGTGACTTCAGCTAATAGACCTTCGTCATCGGGAATAACGCCCCCAACTTCAGCAGCTAGCTTACTTGCTTCAGCTTGCACAAACGCCCGCCGATCATCCACATCACCCATAATGTGATTGGCTTGCAACGCAGCTGCATACTCACTTGCCGCCGCAATTGTGAATTCTGGGCTGCTAAGTGGTCGGATCCCTTTGCTCATTCGACCAGCAACTAAAGTGGCATATTCAAACGGCACAACATCCGCGCCTAAAAGTGACACAATCCAGCGGATTGGGCGCGAAAAGGCCGTGTTATTGCCCCCAACCCAACGCATGGTGCGCTTGAATTTGAGCGCTGCAATGACTGCAGGGCCAAGAGCAGCCAACACTTCTGTAGCCGACTTGCCTGGTTTGTTCACAACTGCAAAGACATAATCATTGCCTTTGACTTCACGCTTGACCAAGTTTTCAATAGCAACGCCTTTGCCCCGCGCAAAGCCTTGAACTGCTTTAGTTGGATTACCGTCTGCATCAAATGCCCGATCCCAAGAGGGGCCGCGCGATTCTTCAGTCGCATCTGGCTGACGTGCCGCGAGATGATGCACCAAGACGCCTAGACGGCGTGGTGTTGCAAAATATTCAATCTCGCCATGAGCTAAGCGATTTTCAGCAAGCAAGTTAGGCACCAACGTTTCAAGCTGTGCGAGCGCATCATCGACGTTGGATGCTGGCAATTCCTCGACCCCAATTTCTAACAGGTAGTCTTGGACAGCGTCGCTGGCAGCAGGTAATTCAGGAACAGATGGTGTTGCCACTGCTGGCATTTTGTCCATCCAAGGAAACCCAAGCTCTTCGCGTTGCGCAACATATGCTTGTGACACTTTGCGTGACAAGTTCCGCATCCGGCGGAAGTAATTAGCACGTTCAGTTACGCCCACAGCCCCTCGTGTATCAAGGACATTGAAGGTGTGTGAGCACTTCAAGACGTTGTCGTGCGCAGGCAAAATTAGGCCGCGTTCAAGCGCTGCTAAACATTCGGCCTCGGCAATATCAAAGACAGTGCGCATGCGCTCAACGTCTGCAATTTCGAAGTTGTAGGCGCTGTGTTCTTGCTCTGACTGTAAGTTGACATCGCCATAGGTAAAGGTGTCTGTCCACTTAATGTCTCGGAAATTGTTTACGCCTTGTAACGCAATCGCAATCCGTTCAAGCCCATAGGTAATTTCAACTGCAGGTGATTCGAGCTGCATCCCACCTGCTTGTTGGAAGTAAGTGAACTGCGTAATTTCTTGACCATCAAGCCAGACTTCCCAACCAAGCCCCCACGCGCCAAGCGCTGGTGACTCCCAGTTGTCTTCTACAAAGCGAATATCATGTTCTCGCCGATTGATCCCCACCGCTTCTAAAGACTGCAAATATAGCTCTTGCGGGTTGCCAGGATCTGGCTGCAAAATCACCTGATATTGATAATGCTGATTGAGACGATTCGGGTTTTCTCCATAACGCCCATCATCAGGTCGAACTGATGGTTCAACGTATGCGACGCTCCAAGGCTCTGGCCCCAACACGCGCAAGACCGTTGCGGGGTTCATTGTGCCCGCCCCAACCTGATGGTTATAAGGCTGCCAAATGAGACAGCCTTGTTCCGCCCAAAATTTTTCTAGACGGATAATAATTTCTTGAAAGGTGATTGCTTTTTCAGACATGAATATTAAATACCCTAGCAAGGGTGTTAGATTTTTTTGGTCTTTTATTGTATCGGGGATTGACGCGAATGCGTAAGGGGTAATGTGTAATTTATAACAACTAACTGTTTGTCAAATCACACAAGAGCAGACCTCTAAGAAAGATAGCGTTCGCTCCATGCCGCAATGACATTACCAGTGTAAACGGCATCTGCATCATCAGAAAGCAGATGGTCAGCATCATCTAGGGTAATAAAGCTCTTTGGGTGTAATGCTGCCCCAAAGATTTCGCCAGCATTTTCAATACCAACGGTATTGTCGATGGGCGAATGCATGACTAATAAGGCGCGACGCAGTTCACGGATGAAATCGGTCATGCGATATTGTGCGAGATCATCTACAAATTGCTTTTTGATGCGGAACCGCCGGCCAGCTAATACAATATCCGCTTCGCCACGCGCCTCAATTTCGTGTAGATGGCTATCCACCAAGTGCAACACGTGCGACGCTTGAGAAGGCGCACCTATAGTCACAATTGCGCGGCAACTTTCTACATGTTTCGCAGCTTGCAAGACAGCAGCCCCACCTAACGAGTGTCCAATTAGCACCTGAGGTGCACGTGCAATGCTCTCCATGTAAGCAACTGCTGCCAACAAGTCCTCAATATTTGAAGACACATTGGTATCAGAAAAATCGCCTTTACTATGTCCTAAGCCGGTGAAATCAAAGCGTAAAACTGCAACTCCATTGTTAGTCAGTGCTTGCGCAATGCGTCCGACAGCGCGCAAATTTTTACTACATGTAAAACAATGCGCAAATAAGGCATACGCTCTAGGTTGCTCATCATCAGGCAATTCAAAGCGCCCTGAAAGCTCAACACTCTGACTACCCGGAAAGGTTACAAACTCTGTTTTCATTCTTTGTCTTTAGGCTGGAAACTTGCTGTCATTTGCCGCACTTTATGCAGGAAGTCTGCTGATTTCAAGCGTCGCTCAAGCAAAGCTGCAATGTATTTGGTCATCACTTGCTCAACTTCGCGCGCCACAGGTTTCCGAAGCGACAACTGCTCAATTTGTTGATATTGGCTACGCTGTAGAAAACGTAATACCTTCAGTGCATCAACTGAAATGGGAAATGCGCCAATTTGAGTAGCACCGTAATTTGGACGCACCACCCCACCCGCGATTGGGTCAAAAAACTGATCCTCCGGTTGGATGTCCTCTCCACTTACAACACAGTGTGTAAGCTCGGGACGAAACCCAACCTGATTGAGCAACTGCAATTCATAGAAATGCGTCATCAACATCGGATTGCTCGTATCGCAATTCCAACGCATGGCACTTGCTAACAATACATATTGCTCTGGATTAGCGTCGTCTTCAATGGTGAAGCGTTCTAGCAGCTCGACAAAATATTGTGCATAGCTCAGCCGCAACAGATCTTCTCGCAAGCAACGATAAGTTTCTATGGTCTCAGCTTGGGTAACTATATGCCAGTCGCGCCCTTTCGCAAGCAATAAGTCGACGCGGTTGTAAAGGTCGAGGTGTCCAGCTTTGCGACTATGCATTCTACGCACCCCCTTAGCCATAAGCTTTAGCTTGCCATATTCAGGGGTCAACACCGTCAGCATGCGATCAGCTTCACGGAATTCTTTTTGACGAAGCACAATGGCTTCAGTGCGAATGGTACGTTGGCGAGACAAAGCGCGAGTAATCAGTAACGCGTCAGGTTATAAATTCTCTGGGCCGAATGAGTCAACTAAAAGTTGATCAAGTCTTAGCGTATGGCGAATGTTACCTTCAAGATCGGCCATGATAACTTCGATTTGCGGCGCAAATTCAGTCATGACTTGGCGACATACACCACAAGGTGACACAGCACCTTTTGAGACAACTGCAATTTTCACATAGTCTCGTTTGCCTTCAGAGACAGCTTTGAAGACCGCTGTGCGTTCAGCGCAGTTGGTTGGTGAATAGGCGGCATTTTCAATATTGACACCAGTAATTACTTCACCAGCAACGGTCAGCAGCGCTGCGCCTACCTTGAAATTAGAATATGGCGCATAGCAATATTGCGTCGCATCAATTGCGGCTTGAACGAGCTCTTGATCAGTAATCACAGCTAGCTTTCTTTACGCTTTTTGATGACACGAGCTGGCACACCAACTGCAGTCGCATCTTCAGGAACATTTTTCGTCACGACAGATCCAGCACCAGTTCGAGCACGATCACCAATGGTCAGCGGAGCAACTAACATTGAGTCGCTACCAATGAAAGCATCCTTACCAATTTCAGTGCGATGCTTTGTTTTATCAGAGGCAAAGTTACAGGTAATTGTGCCAGCGCCAATGTTGGTGTTTTCACCAATAGTGGCATCGCCAATATAGGAAAAGTGCCCGACTTTCACCCCTGGGCCAAGGTATGACTTCTTGACTTCGCCAAAATTGCCCATGTGCACGCCGTCAGCCAAGTGTGCGCCTTTGCGTAAGTGGCCAAACGGGCCGATATCCACATGGTTTTCCATGGTGGCCTCTTCTAGAACGGAGGCTTCAATCTCACAATAGTTACCAATTGTGCAGTCGCGAATAATGGTGTTTGGGCCAACTGTACAATTTTCACCAATTGCCGTTGCCCCTTCAATATGCGTATTCGGCAAAATGACAGTGTCAGTCCCAATCGTGCTATCAAGGCTGATGTAAGTAGTGTCAGGGTCGACTAACGTGACTCCAGCGTCCATCCAATACTGATTAGTGCGCTGACGGAGCAATTTTTCAGCTTCAGCCAAGTGCACACGTGTATTAATCCCAATTGCTTCAGTGTTATCTTCCAGAATGACGGCCTCTACGCGCGATCCTTGCCCAACGGCCATTGCAATCAGGTCTGTCAGGTAGTACTCACCCTTTGGAGACTTTTCAATGTTATGTAGGTTCTCCCACAGCCATGCTGCATCAAAGCAATACACGCCGACATTCAATTCTTTAATTTCCAATTGCGCTGGCGTACAGTCTGCATGTTCAACAATGGCAGCAACACTTTGGTTGGTTTGGCGAACGATGCGGCCAAATCCGCGCGGATTTTCCGCAATAATTGTAGACATTGTGATTGGGCCTGAATTCTTCGCCTGCGTGTCGATGACAGATTGCAGCGTCTCTGCCGTGAGTAATGGCATATCTGCAGCCCAAACTAGCACTTGATCAACCTGTCCTTTTAACAAGTCTTCTGTTTGCATCACAGCATGTCCCGTTCCGAGTTGGTCGGCTTGGAGCGCAAATTGGGCGGTGTCACCTAAAGCAGCCTTCACATCGTCAGCGCCGTGGCCAACAATGACCACTGGTGTGGCATCCCCGACAGCCGTTGCGAGATTGACCGCATGTTGTACAAGCGGCTTGCCTGCTACTTTATGTAGCACCTTTGGCAGCTTAGATTTCATGCGGGTTCCTTTGCCCGCCGCCATAATTACAGTTGCAATTGTCATAGTGATGTGTCAGCTGTTAGCTGCTGACTAACAGTACGAGTTGATAAATTTTGGGTTTTAGAAATGCATCGCAATAATGGCGTAAGCTAAACACTCACACCTGATCGCTGATACCTAAATTTAGCATAAAAAAAGCCCCACACAACTGAATTGCATGGGGCTTTACATACTACGCTGATCTACCTGGATTCGAACCAAGACCGACTGTTCCAAAGACAGCTGTGCTACCATTACACCATAGATCAGAGCGACCCAAATTTTAGCACAGTTTGATCTGAAAACAAAAACAATTCGTAGAAATTGGTAACTTAATCGCAAAGCGGGCTTCTTGATGAAGCCCGCTTTGTCTTTTGTTATTCAACTATCTATTCCACAGGGACTTTGTAGCAAGCAACCTGCATACCATTGCCCTTCACTTCCAAAGGTGGATGATCATGCGTTTTGCAATGTTCATCACGGATCGGACAGCGGGCATAGAAACGACACTGTGGCTGCGGATCAATTGCTTTACTAATCCCACCTTCAATTTGCACAGCATCACGCTTGATACGCGGATCAGGAATTGGCACTGCCGACAGCAGCGCTTTTGTGTATGGATGCCGTGGATTACTCAGCAATTCTTCCGTTGGGCCAATTTCAACGATCTTACCAAGGTACATGACCGCAATTCGGTCACACATATACCGCGCTACAGCCAAGTCATGCGTAATGTAGAGGTAAGTTACGTTGAGGCGTTCCGCAAGGTCTTGCATCAACTTCATCACACCCGTACGGATGGAGACGTCAAGCATAGACGTTGGTTCATCTGCCACAACGAAGGCTGGTTCAATTACCAGTGCCCGTGCAATTGCCACCCGTTGGCGTTGCCCACCAGACAATTCGTGCGGATAGCGGAACATAAAGCTAGAAGCAGGGGTTAGACCCACCATTTCTAAGAATTCAGCAACACGCTCTTCACGCTCAGAGATCGTGCCAATGTCCTGAACTGCCAGCGGCTCACCAACAATATCAAAAATTGTCATCCGCGGGTTCATTGACTCGTACGGATCTTGGAAAATCATCTGGACATTACGACGGAAATCTTTGCGCGAATTCCGATCAATGTTGCTCACGTTGATATAACTATCGCCAACTTGCAACTTGACTGAGCCGTCAGAAGGTTCAAACAATTTGACCAACATCTTGCCTGTTGTGCTTTTCCCACAACCAGACTCACCTACCAAGCCCAGACTTTCACCGTGCCCAATTTCGAAATTGAGGCCATCCACAGCATGGTTAAAACTAGATGGTTTACGGAATACACCGCCATCAATTGGGTAGAGCTTGCGCAGCCCTTCAACTTTGATCAATGGTTGGTTACTCATGATTAGTTGATCTCCATTGGGTTCCAGCAAGCACAGAAGTGATTATCGCCATAATCTTTCCATTCTGGCTGTTCTTGGTCACATTTTTCAATGCGATTTGGGCAGCGCGGGTGGAAGCGACAACCTTTTGGCGGATGCAGCAAATCTGGTGGCTCGCCCGGTAGCGCAACAAGCTCACGCTTAGGCCCAGTCACACTTGGGAATGACTGCATGAGCGCATAGGTATAAGGATGAATTGGACGAATGAAAATCTCTTCTGTATCAGCCAGTTCAACCATGCGTCCCGCATACATCACACCGACACGATCACTGACTTCTGCAATAACAGCCACATCATGAGAGATGTAAACCATTGACATGTTGAGGCGGTCTTGCAAGGTCGTAATTTCTTTCAAAATACTGTCTTGAACAATCACATCAAGCGCTGTAGTTGGCTCGTCTGCAATGATGATGTCAGGATCGCAAGACAATGCCATTGCAATAACGGCACGTTGGCGCATCCCGCCAGAATATTCATGTGGATAGCGATCGACCATTTCTGGGGCTAACCCAACCATGCGGAATAAGTTTTCAATTTTGACCCGCGCATCTTTTTCAGACACATCAGGCAAGTGCGTTTCAATCGCTTCAATGATTTGATCACCAACGGTATAGACCGGATTGAACGCATTCATTGCAGCTTGGAACACCATGGAAATCTCGCTCCAGCGGTGCTTACGCATTTCTTCTTCAGGTAGTGGCACCATGTCCTTACCATTCAGAACAATTTGCCCTTGCTGGATCATGGCGTTATCTGGCAACAGCTTCAGCAACGACTTTGCAATACTCGTCTTGCCACAACCAGATTCCCCGACCAAGCCGAGAGCTTGACCGCGCTTAATGGAAAAACTGACGTTATCCACAGCAGAGACGTTGCCTTTGCGCGTGGAATATTCCATTGTCAGGTTTTTGACTTCAATAACGTTTTCTGTACTCATATTTGCTGAGCCCCTTTAGCGTTGGCGCAACCGTGGGTTGACGATTTCATCAAGCGCCCGACCAACAAGGTAAAACGCAGAACTCAGCAAGGTAATTGACAACCCAGCTGGGAAGATCAAATACCATCTGTTGCTGAAGTCCAAAATAAAGCCAAGGTTACGCGTGGTGTTCAGCATAATCCCCCAACTCATATCTACTTCGAGCAAGCCTAAGAACGCCAACACTGCTTCAGAGAAAATAGCTCCGGTTACAGAGAACATCATGTAGAGCAATGCAATTGGCATTAGGTTTGGTAATAGGTGGCGGAAAATAATGTGGAAATCGCCACCGCCTGCAACGCGCGCAGCTTCAATATAAGGCTTTACCTTAATGGATAACGCTTGCGACTTGATGACGACTGTAGACGCCCCAAAAGCAGAGATAAGTCCAATGACCAGCGCAAGCTGAACAATACTCAACTCGAACAGACCACTGACCACAATCAAAATTGAAAGTGCAGGAACCATAATGACAAGATCAACAATGCGCATGATGACATTGTCGATTACACCACCATAATAAGCTGCAATTGCGCCGAGTGTTGTGGTCATTGTCACGGTTACAGTTGCCGCGAGAACCGCCAAAATAAACTCGTTACGCGCGCTAAACATTAGCTGACTAAGAATGTCTTGACCTTGAGGCGCTGTGCCTAGCAAGTGCCGCGCTGATGGCGGGGCCGGATTGACTGGTGATTGAGGGTCAAAGCCATTGATTGGATTGTAAACATTCGGGTCCCAGACCGTATTCAACAAAATTGGATGCAAAATAACCAATAGTAAGAAGAACAGAATGATCCCAAGGCCAATAAGGCCAACTGGATTTTCAGCGAAGAGCGCCCAGTTTGCAGCAGCAGATTTCCTAAACAAAGCCCAGCGTGCTTGCCAGACAGAGCTACCACCATTAGATCTATTAGATGAAGAATTTGTCATAGTTGCCATCTCTCGTTTAGTGGATGCGAATGCGTGGATCTAAGAAGACGTAGCCAATGTCAACAATAAGGTGACCAATCAGCGTCATAATCCCGATGAGCGTCAGCGCCCCCATTGCAACAGCAAAGTCACTCACAGATACGGACTGTACGAGCGTTGCCCCAATCCCAGGCCATGAGAACACTGTTTCAGTAATAATCCCACCGCTAATGGTGTTACTAAGACTAAAGACGAGTGCGGTCCAAACTGGCAACACAGCATTACGAGCTGCGTGTCGGTTCCGAATGACCCCTTCAGGTAACCCTTTCGCCCGCGCTGTCTCAATGTAGTCCTCGCGCAGCGTTTCGAGCATACTCGTTCTTGTTAGCAGCATATTCCCACCGAATGAGATGAGGGTCAGCGTCAGAATAGGCAAGAACAAGTGCTTGACAATGTCCCAAGCATAGAGACCTACTCCTGAGATAAAAGCCCACCAAATTAGGCTGCCGCCAATTGACAACACAACACTACCGATGCGCAATGCTGGGCGGTAGCGACGTGGAATGTAATTTGACACGATCAATGCAATCAAGATGATCATTACGATTGCAAAGAAGTTCCAGTTCATCCAAGAGAAGACTGTATTTGTGTCGTATGGGGCGCGCCGCCAGAGGCTTGGCGTGTTGAACTTACTAATCGGAAGATCAAAGTCAATTCCGAAGGTGTCCGATATCCACGAGTCAAGTTGACGGGCAAATAACCACAAGAGGATGTAAGCCAACAATGGCGTGAAGATGGTGAACAGTGTTACACCAGTAATGGTTGATGCATATTCCCATGCACCACCACGCTTCCAAGCCAAGAACTTACCAGCGATGTAACCAAGCCAAAATGACAAGATAGTCGCAGCCATGAACAGCGTGAAGGTCCGCGGCAAACGTGTCATCAAAATTTCTGACACTGGCCGTGGATATTGCTGCATTGAAACGCCTAAGTTCCCCGTATAGAAGTTCGTCAGGTAGGTCCAAATGCGGCTTGGCAGCGGACCGTCTAGACCTAAGTCTGCCGCAATCCGAGCGCGTTCAGCTGCGGTAATGTCAGGATTACCAATAAGCAGATCGGTAACATCACCTGGTTGCAGATCGATCAAAATATACGTTGCAATCTGAAACAGAAGCAATGTAATGAACATCTGCACAATTCGTTTTCCAATATATGACCACATATTGCGGGTCCCCTATGGTTGTGTAATAGCCAAAATTGACTGCAATGAGATTAACGTTCTGGCTGGCTCTTACTGACGTTTCGCCAACTGAACTCGGTTACTTACAGTTATTTGTTACGAAACACTGACTGTGGAATTTGGAGAAAGGAGTTGTAGTGATTGTTCACAACTTTCTCCGTATAAAAAACACATGTTAGTTCATCACGCATGGTGATCCCCTAACATGTGCTTTTTATAGGCACAAAAGAACGACTTCCAGCCCATAAAGGACTGGAAGTCGTAAAAAGTTGTGACTATTGAGTCAGTGGTGATGCAGAACTTTCAAGCGTGGTGAAAATTT